>JBAUUM010000152.1:0-12125 GCA_049582705.1 Actinocatenispora sp. | reverse complement strand
ACGCTGGCCTCCGGTGCCGGCCTCCCGTGGCGGGCCTCCCGCTCCGGCTCGGCGACCGTCCGGGCGACGCGGGGGCCGGTCCGGTACCGGCTCGGTACCGTCGCGGCGGCCTGACTGGTGCCCGGCGGGTACTTTGGGGGGGACAACGCGGCGCGACGCCACCCGTGTGGGTGGCCGTCGGTCTGCCGGAGGCGGACGAGCACGTGTTCGGGGGTGTGGCGGTGAATCCGGCAGGTGACCGGTCATCGACGGCGTCGCCGTCGAACGGCCAGGCCCCCGTCTCGCCGGCGGGCGCGGGAGGACCGGGCCTCGCCGCCCGCCGTCACCCGCTGGATCCCGACCCGGTGCGGTCCACCAAGGCCGTCGCGGTGCAGTGGCTGGGCATCGTCGCGGTGGTGTTCTCCCCGGTGCTGGCGGGCGTGCTGCCCGCGGTGTTCGCGCTCGTGCTGGCCCGCGACACCATGGCCCAGATGCGCGCCTCGGACGGGTTCCTGACCGGCGTCCAGCCGCTGATGTGGGGTGTCCGGCTGGCCCGGCTGGCCCTGTGGGTCGCGATCGTGGTGATCGTGCTGGCCGTGGTGGGCTGGTTGGTACGCACCGGGGCGCCCGGATCGTCCGGTGTCCAGTACGGTCCCGACGTGAACTGATTCCGCGCATGGGTGGACCACCGTCCGGTCGGCAGGATTCCGACGGGTTGCCCGCGCCACCGGTGCCGCGGTCGGCGCGCACCACCACGATGGTGTACCCGCCGCATCCGTCGGCGGGCTGGGGAGGAACGGCATGAGCGACCAGGGACCGGGGCAGGGCGCCGGACAGGGCGACGACAAGCAGCCGTCGGCGCCGGGCTACCTGATCCCGTCCGACGTTGAGCGCGGCGTCTCCGGTCAGGAGCCGCCGCCGGCGCCGAACCCGCCGTCCCAGGACGCGGGTACGGACCCGGCCGGGTCGGCGTTCACGCTGCCGTCCGCCGAGCCCGACTCGCCGGTGAGTGGCGCCCAGGGTCCGCCCCGGGCGACCCCCCAGGACCAGTACGGTCAGCCGTCCGCGTGGAGCGCGCCGAACAGCGAGTCGACGGCCCGAGAGCAACCGCAGACGCAGCACGGGTACGGCCCGCAGAGCGCGCCGCCGGCGGGCAGCTACGGGCAGACCTCGTACGGTCCCGGCGGCACCGGCCAGGGCAGTTACGGACAGGGCAGCTACGGCCAGGGCAGCTACGGGCAGGCGAGCGGTCCGGCCGGCCAGGGCCAGGGCGGTCCGGGGCAGGGCAACTACGGTCAGGCGAGTGGCCCGGCGGGCTACGGCCAGGGCGGTCCGGGCCAGGGCGGCTACGGGCAGGCCGGGTACGGCCAGGCGCCCCAGGCACCCCAGGGTCCGGGACCGGCCGGCTACGCCCAGCAGAGCGCTCCCCCCGGCCCGCCGTACGGCGCGCAGCAGGCGTACCCGCCGGCACCGGGTCCGGCCTACCAGCAGCAGCCGCCGATGGCGGGCTACGGGGTGCCGGGCGTGCCGCAGTACGGTGTGACGTTGCCCGCGAGCACGCCGCCCAACAACGGGCTCGCGATCGGCGGGATGATCGCCGGCATCGCGAGCGTGCTGATCTCGCTGTTCTCCTGGTGCAGCATCGTGCCGGCGATACCGTCGATGCTGGCCGCGGCGGCCGGCATCGTGATGGGAGTCATGGCCCGCAAGCAGATCGCGCAGGCGCCGGGCCAGGCACAGGGCAGCGGCATGGCGCTGACCGGCATCATCTGCGGCGCGGTAGGTGCCGGTCTGTCCGTGATCGGCCTGATCGTCTACGTGGTGTTCATCGTGTCGAGGTCGTTCTGAGGCCCGGGTGTCCGCTGGCGGCCGGTATGCCCGCCGGGGCCGTGGGGCGCCCGGAGCGCGCCTGCTCGAACCGGCTATCCTTGCGGTAAACAGGTAGCGCGCAGGGTGCCGACCCCATGTTCCGGATACGAGCCGGACCCCCGTTTTGACCTCGGTCCAGATGGTGGGTATTCTTGGTGTTCGTGCCTGGGCACTGCCTGGGCTTGTCGCGTGTGCGTCGGACTGATGCTTCGGTATCGAGCGGCGATGGTGTGATCGGCTCGCGCCGGGGCGTCCCACACGATGACATGGCAGGACAAAAGACTGTCGGGCTGTTGTGCAGCACTGGCGGGCGCGGTGCTCACGTGCGGCGCTGGTAACCGTGGTCAGGCGACACGCCCGACCGCGGGGGTCGGGGATTCCCGGCCGACTGGCCCGCATTGCGCCGTTCAAGCAGCATGGCAACGCCGCACAACCCTGCACGACAGCGTGAACCTGCACGACAGCAGCAACACCGCACGACCCTGCGACACCGCGCAGTCCGCGAGGCCGTAGGGAGGCAGGACCGCGCGACGTAACACGCGCAACGCAACACGGCGTGACCGCAACACCGCACGACCCCGCAACTCCGATCACTTTCGAGATTGGCCCGGCCAGCGATGGCCGAAGGGAGCGAAAGACCCGGTGCCCACGATCCAGCAGCTGGTCCGTAAGGGCCGCGAGGCGAAGACCAGTAAGACCAAGACGCCAGCGCTCAAGGGAAGCCCGCAGCGGCGCGGCGTGTGCACCCGCGTGTACACGACCACCCCGAAGAAGCCGAACTCGGCTCTGCGCAAGGTGGCTCGCGTGAAGCTGTCCAGCGGTATCGAGGTGACCGCGTACATCCCAGGCGTCGGCCACAACCTGCAGGAGCACTCGATCGTGCTCGTGCGTGGTGGCCGGGTGAAGGACCTGCCGGGTGTGCGGTACAAGATCGTCCGCGGCTCGTTGGACACTCAGGGCGTGCGGAACCGTAAGCAGGCACGCAGCCGCTACGGAGCGAAGAGGGAGAAGAGCTGACATGCCGCGCAAGGGACCCGCGCCGCGTCGTCCGCTGACCGCGGACCCGGTGCACAGCTCGGTGCTCGTCACCCAGCTCATCAACAAGGTGCTCATCTCTGGCAAGCGCCAGCTGGCGGAGCGCCTGGTCTACGAAGCCATGGAAGGCGCGCGGGAGAAGACCGGTACCGACCCGGTCGTCACTCTCAAGCGTGCGCTGGACAACATCAAGCCCACCCTGGAGGTGCGCAGCCGCCGGGTCGGTGGCGCCACGTACCAGGTGCCGATCGAGGTGCGCCCGCAGCGGGCCACCACGCTGGGCCTGCGCTGGCTCATCCAGTACTCCCGGGCACGTCGCGAGAAGACGATGACCGAGCGGCTGATGAACGAGCTGCTCGACGCCAGCAACGGTCTGGGTGCCGCGGTGAAGCGCCGCGAAGACACGCACAAGATGGCCGAGTCCAACAAGGCGTTCGCGCACTACCGCTGGTAGTTCCGTGGGCTCGACTCCGTGGTCGTCGCCGGCCTGGTCCGGCGACACCGACTCCACGCCAAGCGACGAGAGAAGTAGGTAGCAGTGGCAACCGCTGACGCAGCGCTGGCCAAGGTCCGCAACATCGGCATCATGGCCCACATCGATGCCGGTAAGACGACGACGACCGAGCGGATCCTGTTCTACACCGGCATCACGTACAAGATCGGTGAGGTTCATGAGGGCGCAGCCGTCATGGACTGGATGGAGCAGGAGCAGGAACGGGGCATCACGATCACTTCGGCAGCGACGAAGTGTGAGTGGAAGGGCTACACCGTTCAGATCATCGACACGCCGGGCCACGTCGACTTCACCGTTGAGGTGGAGCGCAACCTTCGCGTGCTCGACGGGTCCATCGCTGTCTACGACGGTGTCGCCGGCGTCGAGCCGCAGACCGAGAACGTCTGGCGGCAGGCGGACAAGTACCACGTGCCGCGGATGTGCTTCGTCAACAAGCTCGACCGCACCGGTGCGGACTTCTACCGCTGCGTCGACATGATGGTGGACCGCCTCAACGCGACTCCGCTGGTGCTGCAGCTGCCGATCGGCAACGAGTCGGACTTCATCGGCATGGTCGACGTGCTGCAGATGAAGGCCCTGGTCTGGCATGGCGAGACCCAGAAGGGCGACGACTACACCGTCGAGGACATCCCGGCGGACATGCAGGCGAAGGCCGAGGAGTACCGGGAGAAGCTCCTGGAGACCCTGGCCGACGTCGACGACTCCATCATGGAGAAGTACCTCGAGGGTGAGGAGATCACCACCGAGGAGATCAAGGCCGGCATCCGGCGCGCCACGATCGCCAACAAGGCGAACCCGGTGCTGTGCGGTTCCGCGTTCAAGAACAAGGGCGTGCAGCCCATGCTCGACGCGGTGATCGACTACCTGCCGAGTCCGCTGGACCTCCCCGCGATCCAGGGTGTTGCGACCGACGGCGAGACGCCGATGGAGCGGCACGCGGACGTGAAGGAGCCGTTCTCGGCGCTGGCGTTCAAGATCCAGACGGACAAGCACCTGGGCAAGCTGACCTACGTGCGCGTCTACTCCGGGAAGCTCGAGGCCGGCACCCAGGTGGTCAACTCCACCAAGGACCGCAAGGAGCGGATCGGCAAGATCTACCAGATGCACGCCAACAAGCGCGAGGAGCGCCCGTCGGCGGGTGCCGGTGAGATCATCGCCGTGCAGGGTCTGAAGCAGACCACCACCGGCGACACGCTCTGCGACCCGGCGAACCCGGTGATCCTGGAATCGATGGTGTTCCCGGAGCCGGTCATCGACGTGGCGATCGAGCCGAAGAGCAAGGCCGACCAGGAGAAGCTGTCCACGGCGATCCAGCGGCTGGCCGAGGAGGACCCGACCTTCCGCGTCAAGAACGACGAGGAGACCGGGCAGACGGTCATCTCCGGGATGGGCGAGTTGCACCTCGACATCCTGGTCGACCGGATGCGGCGTGAGTTCAACGTCGAGGCCAACATCGGCAAGCCGCAGGTGGCGTACCGCGAGACCATCAAGAAGCGGGTCGAGAAGATCACCTATCTGCACAAGAAGCAGACCGGTGGTTCCGGCCAGTTCGCGAAGGTCATCGTCAACGTCGAGCCGCTGCCGATGGAGCCCGACGCACCGACCTACGAGTTCGACAACAAGGTCACCGGTGGCCGCATCCCGAGGGAGTACATCCCTTCGGTGGACGCCGGCGCGCAGGACGCCATGCAGTACGGCATCCTCGCCGGCTACCCGCTGGTCGGCCTGAAGTTCGAGCTGGTGGACGGCCAGTACCACGAGGTCGACTCGTCCGAGATGGCGTTCAAGATCGCCGGTTCCATGGCGCTGAAGGAGGCCGCCCGCAAGGCGAGCCCCGTGCTGCTGGAGCCGATGATGGCCGTGGAGGTCACCACGCCCGAGGACAACATGGGCGACGTGATCGGCGACCTGAACGCGCGGCGTGGCTCCATCCAGGCGATGGAGGAGCGTGGCGGGGCCCGGGTGGTCCGTGCCAACGTTCCGCTGTCGGAGATGTTCGGCTACGTCAACGACCTGCGGTCGAAGACCCAGGGTCGGGCGAGCTACTCGATGCAGTTCGACTCGTACGCCGAGGTCCCGCAGAACGTGGCCAAGGAGATCATCGCGAAGGCGACGGGCGAGTGAGCATCGCAGCGAAGCGAGGAGCGGAGCTCGTCCGGAGCGAGCCCGGTAGTCGTGCGAAGGCCACCGGCGAATGACCTTCGCGGGGGAGTTCACCCCGGGCCGAGCCAGACCGTTGGCAGGGCCCGGCCGGTGAGCGCCCCGGCGGAATGACGCGCGGCGCGGGTCGTATCATCACGACCCGCCCGCGACATCGGGGAAACCCGGTGGCACCGGTCGTTCCGCACAAGAGAGAAGTCCGGCGGCTCGGTCCGAGGTTCCGTTACGGATTAGCGAAAGTAGAAAGCACAGTCCACCAGGAGGACACCAGTGGCGAAGGCGAAGTTCGAGCGGACCAAGCCGCACGTCAACATCGGCACCATCGGTCATATCGACCACGGCAAGACGACGCTGACCGCGGCCATCACCAAGGTCCTGCACGACAAGTTCCCGGACCTCAACCCGTACACGCCGTTCGACGAGATCGACAACGCGCCTGAGGAGAAGCAGCGCGGTATCACGATCTCGATCTCGCACGTCGAGTACCAGACCGACAAGCGGCACTACGCCCACGTCGACTGCCCGGGTCACGCGGACTACATCAAGAACATGATCACCGGTGCCGCTCAGATGGACGGCGCGATCCTGGTGGTCGCCGCGACCGACGGCCCGATGCCGCAGACCCGCGAGCACGTGCTGCTGGCTCGTCAGGTCGGCGTTCCGTACATCGTGGTCGCCCTGAACAAGGCGGACATGGTCGAGGACGAGGAGCTCATGGAGCTCGTCGAACTCGAGGTGCGCGAGCTGCTCTCCACCCAGGAGTACCCGGGTGACGACCTGCCGGTCGTGAAGGTCTCCGCTCTGAAGGCGCTGGAGGGCGACGACCAGTGGAGCGCTTCGGTTGCCGAGCTCATGCAGGCCGTGGATGACTACATCCCCGAGCCGGAGCGCGACATCGACAAGCCGTTCCTGATGCCGATCGAGGACGTCTTCACGATCACCGGCCGCGGCACCGTGGTCACGGGTCGCGCGGAGCGCGGCACGCTGAAGATCAACGAAGAGGTCGAGATCGTCGGCATCCGCGAGAAGTCGACCAAGACCACCGTCACCAGCGTCGAGATGTTCCGCAAGATCCTCGACGAGGCGCGTGCCGGTGAGAACTGTGGTCTGCTGCTGCGCGGTATCAAGCGCGAGGACGTCGAGCGCGGCCAGGTCGTCGTGAAGCCGGGGACGATCACCCCGCACACCGACTTCGAGTGCCAGGTGTACATCCTGTCCAAGGACGAGGGTGGCCGCCACACGCCGTTCTTCAACAACTACCGTCCGCAGTTCTACTTCCGGACGACCGACGTGACCGGCGTGGTGACCCTCCCCGAGGGCACCGAGATGGTCATGCCGGGCGACAACACCCAGATGAACGTGGTGCTGATCCAGCCCATCGCCATGGAGGAGGGCCTGAAGCTGGCCATCCGCGAGGGCGGTCGTACCGTGGGTGCCGGTCAGGTCACCAAGATCCTGAAGTAGTGGATTGTCGGGGTGGTCGGTCCACCTGAGCACATCAGGTGTGTCCGGTCACCCCGGTTTCCCTCCACTGCGGTGGGTACGGCATACTAGACAGGTTGCGTCCGCGGAGCGTTCGCTTGCCTGCTGCCCTTCATCGGGTGGCTGGCGCGTACCGCCCCGCACGGTGTGTGGCCAGCGAACCTGACCGGTCGGATTGCGATCGGGCGGTGTGAGGCCGCGCGTTGATACTCGCGCAGGATGCGATACGTCGGAGGGGCAGACAGCTCCGAGGATGTGGTGCATCCCGGGATGCATGTCATCGGGAAGATGGCGGATCTCCGGACCAGAACCTGGGCGGAGCTCTGACCTCGGATCGGCGACACGCCCGACCGCGGGGGTCGGCTGAATCGGCTGTTTCGGCCGGTTGGACCGGCGTAGAAGGACCACAGGAGCCCCCGGCCGGGGACTCCCGGGGAGTTCGCATCATCGACACCCCGCTCCCGGCCAGGGCAGCGGCACGAGAGAAGGAATCAGAAGCCACATGGCGGGACAGAAGATCCGCATCCGGCTGAAGGCCTACGACCACGAGGTCGTCGACTCCTCGGCGCGAAAGATCGTCGAGACGGTGACGCGCACCAACGCGAAGGTCGCTGGCCCGGTGCCGCTGCCCACGGAGATCAACCTTTTCTGCGTCATCCGTTCGCCGCACAAGTACAAGGACTCGCGCGAACACTTCGAGATGCGTACGCACAAGCGACTGATCGACATCATCGACCCGACTCCGAAGACGGTCGACTCGCTGATGCGGCTGGATCTGCCGGCCGGCGTCGACATCGAGATCAAGCTGTAGGGACCGGAGAAGATGGACAGGCAAGTCAGGGGCATCCTGGGCGCCAAGCTCGGCATGACTCAGATCTGGGACGAGTACAACCGTGTCGTTCCGGTGACGGTGGTGCAGGCCGGGCCTTGTGTCGTCACGCAGGTGCGTACCGCGGACAAGGACGGCTACTCGGCCGTGCAGCTGGCCTACGGTGCCGTCGATCCGCGCAAGGTGAACAAGCCGCGCAGCGGCCACTTCGAGCGGGCGGGCGTGACTCCGCGCCGGCACGTGGTCGAGATCCGTACCCCGGACGCCAGCGAGTACGAGCTGGGCGCCGAGGTCACGGTCGACTCGTTCGAGGCCGGTCAGCTGCTGGACGTGACGGGTCGCACCCGCGGTAAGGGTTTCGCCGGTGTCATGAAGCGGCACGGCTTCCACGGCCTGAAGGCATCGCACGGCGTCGAGCGCAAGCACCGTTCGCCGGGCTCGATCGGTGGCTGCGCCACCCCGGGCCGCGTCTTCCGAGGCGTGAAGATGGCCGGCCGGATGGGTTCCGACCGCTTCACCGTGCAGAACCTGACCGTGGTCGACGTCGACCCGGAGAACAACATCCTGCTGGTCAGGGGTGCGGTGCCGGGCCCGAAGGGCGCGCTCGTGCTGCTCCGCACCGCTTCCAAGCAGCCGTTGCGCAAGGGCGGTGTCAAGTGAGCGAGCGTCAGCGAGCGAGCCAGACGGTTCGGCGAGCCGCGAACGCGGTTACCGAGCGAAGCGAGGTGGCCAAGTGAGCCAGGTTGACGTGCTGGACCGCGAAGGTGGAAAGAGCGGCTCTGTCGAGCTGCCCGACGAGCTCTTCGACGTCCAGGTGAACGTGCCGTTGCTGCACCAGGTCGTGGTGGGTCAGCTCGCCGCGGCCCGGCAGGGCACGCACAAGGCCAAGACCCGTGGCGAGGTCTCCGGTGGCGGCAAGAAGCCGTACCGGCAGAAGGGCACCGGCCGGGCCCGTCAGGGTTCGACCCGGGCGCCGCAGTTCGCCGGCGGTGGCGTGGTGCACGGCCCCGTGCCGCGGGACTACACCCAGCGGACGCCCAAGAAGATGAAGGCCGCCGCGCTGCGCGGTGCCCTGTCCGACCGGGCCCGTGCCGACCAGGTGTTCGTGGTCTCGTCGCTGGTCGACGGGGACACCCCGAGCACCAAGGGCGCCATGACCGCGCTGCGCAAGGTGACCGAGGCGACGCGCGTCCTGGTCGTGGTGACCCGCGACGACGAGCTCACCTGGAAGAGCCTGCGCAACGTGCCCGAGGTGCACCTGCTCGCGGCCGATCAGCTCAACACGTACGACGTGCTGGTCAACGACGACGTGGTGTTCTTGAGCGCCGCGCTGGACGAGTTCCTCGGCAAGCGCGGTAAGGCCGAGGAGGGCGAGGCATGAGCGGCGTTAGCTTCCACGATCCGCGGGACGTCATCGACAAGCCGATCGTCTCGGAGAAGAGCTACGGCCTGCTGGACCAGAACAAGTACACGTTCCTGGTCCACCCGGACGCGAACAAGACGCAGATCAAGATCGCGATCCAGCAGATCTTCAGCGTCCGCGTGCTGGCCGTGAACACGATCAACCGGCAGGGGAAGCGCAAGCGGACCCGCGCCGGCTTCGGAAAGCGTAAGGACACCAAGCGGGCGATCGTGACCCTCGCGCCGGGCGACCGGATCGAGGCGTTCGGCGGCCCGGTCAGCTGACCATGCAGACAGCCGGACCGAATCTGATGGACACCGGCAGCGATCGCAAGCAGGGGTAGAGAGAACGATGGGCATCCGCAAGTACAAGCCGACCACGCCTGGTCGCCGCGGCTCGTCCGTGTCGGACTTCGTGGAAATCACCCGGAGTACGCCGGAGAAGTCGCTGCTGCGCCCGCTGCACAACAAGGGCGGCCGCAACGCGCAGGGCAAGATCACCACTCGGCACCAGGGTGGCGGGCACAAGCGGCAGTACCGTCTGATCGACTTCCGCCGGTCCGACAAGGACGGTGTGCCGGCCAAGGTCGCGCACATCGAGTACGACCCGAACCGGACCGCCCGGATCGCACTGCTGCACTTCGCGGACGGCACGAAGCGCTACATCCTGGCGCCGAAGGGCCTGAAGCAGGGTTCCCTGATCGAGGCCGGTGCCGCGGCCGACATCCAGCCGGGCAACAACAAGCCGCTGCGCAACATCCCGGTCGGTACCACCGTGCACGCGGTGGAACTGCGGCCGGGTGGCGGCGCGAAGATGGGCCGTTCCGCGGGCGCGAGCATCCAGCTCCAGGCCAAGGAGGGCATGTACGCCACCCTGCGGCTGCCGTCCGGTGAGACCCGGCGGGTGGATGTCCGGTGCCGCGCGACGATCGGTGAGGTCGGCAACGCCGAGCAGTCCAACATCAACTGGGGCAAGGCCGGCCGGATGCGGTGGAAGGGCAAGCGCCCGACCGTCCGTGGTGTCGCGATGAACCCGGTGGACCACCCGCACGGTGGTGGTGAGGGTAAGACCTCCGGTGGTCGTAACCCGGTCAACCCGAACGGTAAGCCCGAGGGCCGTACCCGGCAAAAGGGCAAGGACTCGGATCGGATGATCATCCGCCGCCGCTACGCCAACCGGAAGCGTTAATGGCAACCGGTACGGCTAGGCCGGTTGAGAACCAGGGAGCTCAGTGACATGCCTCGCAGCCTGAAGAAGGGTCCCTTCGTGGACGACCACCTGATGAAGAAGGTGGAAGGCCAGAACGAGAAGGGCACCAAGAACGTCATCAAGACCTGGTCGCGTCGTTCGACGATCACGCCGGAGATGCTCGGCCACACGATCGCGGTGCACAACGGGATGAAGCACATCCCGGTGTTCGTCACCGAGGCGATGGTCGGGCACAAGCTCGGCGAATTCTCGCTGACCCGCACGTTCAAGGGTCACGTGAAGGACGACAGGAAGAGCCGGCGTCGCTGAGCGCCGCGGTGCCGACGGGCAACCGTCGGCATGATGCCTAGCGGCACGACCGCAGCAACGCGCACGGACGCACGAACCGATACGAGGAAACGAGCAAGGGGACAGCGATGCCAACTAAGGGCGACGCTACTGCGCCTCCCGGCGCGCGGGCGGTTGCGCGACACGTGCGCACCTCGCCGATGAAGGCGCGCCGTGTGGTCAACCTCGTTCGCGGGATGTCCGCGAAGGAGGCCCTCACGGTACTCAAGTTCGCGCCCCAGGCAGCCAGCGAACCGGTATACAAGGTGGTTGCCTCGGCTATCGCCAACGCCGAGAACAACGAGCGGCTGGACCCGGACTCGTTGCTCATCAGCGAGGCGTACGTCGACGAGGGGCCGACGCTGCGGCGGTTCCGGCCGCGGGCCCAGGGCCGCGCGTACCGGATCCGGAAGCGCACCTGCCACATCACCATCGTGGTGGAGAGCGTGCTGGCGCAGGCGGGTAACCAGAAGCGCGGTGCCACGAAGAAGGCCGCCGCGAAGAAGGCCGCCGAGCCGACCGGAGCCCAGCCGGCGGCGAGCACTGAGCCGGCTAGCACCGGGTCGGAGAAGGAGAGCGCGGAGTAATGGGTCAGAAGGTCCACCCGCACGGGTTCCGGCTCGGTATCAGCACCGAGTGGAAGTCCCGTTGGTACGCGGACAAGCTCTACAAGGACTACGTCGCCGAGGATGTCAAGATCCGGCGGATGATGTCCGGTGGCCTGGAGCGCGCCGGTATCTCCAGTGTGGACATCGAGCGCACCCGGGACCGGGTTCGCGTCGACATCCACACCGCCCGGCCGGGCATCGTGATCGGCCGTAAGGGCGCGGAGGCCGACCGGCTCCGTGGCGAGCTGGAGAAGCTGACCAGCAAGCAGATCCAGCTGAACATCATCGAGGTGAAGAACCCCGAGTCGGATGCGCAGCTGGTCGCCCAGGGCATCGCCGAGCAGCTGGCGAGCCGGGTCGCGTTCCGGCGGGCCATGCGCAAGGCGATCCAGTCGGCCATGCGTAACCCGATGGTGAAGGGCATCCGCGTGCAGTGCGGTGGCCGCCTCGGCGGCGCCGAGATGTCGCGCTCGGAGTTCTACCGCGAGGGTCGTGTTCCGCTGCACACGCTGCGGGCCAACATCGACTACGGCTTCTTCGAGGCCCGTACCACCTTCGGCCGCATCGGCGTGAAGGTCTGGATCTACAAGGGCGAGGCCGTGCCGGGCCGCGAGCAGCCGGAGGCTCCCTCCGGTCGTCCGCGCCGGGACCGTCCGGAGCGCCCGCGTCGCACCCGTTCCGGTTCCTCGGGCACCACCGCCGGTGGCACCG
>JBAUUM010000151.1:0-13351 GCA_049582705.1 Actinocatenispora sp. | reverse complement strand
GGTCATGGCGATCGCGCAGCACGTCGCCGGGTACTCGCTCGGCGCTGCCGACCTGCTGCGCCGGGCGATGGGCAAGAAGAAGAAGTCCGAGCTGGATGCCCAGTTCGAGAAGTTCTCCGGCGGCATGAAGGACCGCGGATATTCGGCTGGGGCGGTCAAGACGCTCTGGGACATCCTGCTGCCGTTCTCCGACTACGCCTTCAACAAGGCGCACTCGGCCGCGTACGGCGTCATCTCCTACTGGACGGCCTTCCTGAAGGCGAACTACCCGGCCGAGTACATGGCCGCGCTGCTCACCTCGGTCGGTGACTCCAAGGACAAGATGGCGGTGTACCTGGCCGAATGCCGCAAGATGGGCATCCGGGTGCTGCCGCCGGACGTCAACGAGTCCGCCGACAACTTCACCGCCGTCGGCGACGACATCCGGTTCGGCATGGGCGCGATCCGCAACGTCGGCACCAACGTGGTCGCCTCGATCGTCGCCACCCGCGCCGCGAAGGGCGCGTACACGTCGTTCACCGACTTCATGCAGAAGATCGACCTGCCGGTGTGCAACAAGCGGGTGATCGAGTCGCTGATCAAGGCCGGCGCGTTCGACTCGCTCGGCCACCCGCGCCGGGCCATGATCGAACACCACGAGACCATGGTCGAGGCCATGACCGGGGTCAAGCGGCGTGAGGCCGAGGGCCAGTTCGACCTGTTCGGCGGCCTCGCCGACACCGGGCCGGACACCGTGGTGGGCATGGACGTGGACCTGTCGGGTGCGGACTGGCCGCGCAAGACGGCGCTGGAGTTCGAGCGGGAGATGCTCGGCCTGTACGTGTCCGGTCATCCGCTGGACGGCGCGGAACGGGTGCTGCGCCGCAACTCGGAGAACCGCATCGCCGACCTGGTGTCCGAGGAGACCCAGGACGGCATGTCGGTGACGATCGCGGGCATCATCTCCAGCCTGGAACGCCGGGTCACCAAGCAGGGCAACGCGTGGGCCAAGGCCACCGTGGAGGACCTGGACGCCGGCATCGAGGTGCTGTTCTTCCCGAAGACCTACGAACTGGTCGGCCAGTATCTCGCGCCGGACCTGACGGTCGCGGTGAAGGGTCGGGTCAACCGGCGCGACCAGGAGATCAGCGTCGTGGCGATGGACATGCGCACGCTGGAGATCACCGACGCGGACCTGAGCGCCGAACCGGCCGTGACGGTGGCGATCGCGGCCGAGAAGGTGGACCAGCACCTCGTCGGTGAGTTGAAGCGGACACTGCTCAACAACGGTGGGCAGACCGCGGTGCGGGTGAAGCTGATCGGCCGGGAGGGCAAACAGCAGCTGCTCGCGCTGGACGACAAGCTGCGGGTCACTCCGGGGCCGGGGCTGGTTTCGGAGCTGAAGAGCCTGCTCGGGGCCGGGTGCCTGGAATGAGCGGGTCCTGACGCGGCCTTCGGCCCGCCGGCGTGACGGCCTCTGAGAGAATCGACGCGATGGACATGACGACCTCGTCGCCGCAGGCTCAGCCCGGCGGCCATCCGGGACAGCCCGTCGCGTCGACGGGACGGCCGGCGTCCGGGTTGCCCTCCTGGGGCGCCGAGGCGTTGGTACTGGTCGCCACGGCCGTGGTCATCGCGGGGCTCGGCGCCCCGCTGGGCCTGCTCTGGTCGGCGCTGTCGGCCCGCGCCGCCATGGTCATGACCTCTGACGGCGCGCTGTACAACCCGGAGACCGAGGCGTTCGCCAGCGCGGACGGCCGGTTCACGCTGCTGACGGCGGCGGCCGGTTTCCTGGTGGCGGTGCTGGCCTGGCTGGTGCTGCGGCGCTACCGGGGGCCACTGATGCTCCTCGCCGTGGGGCTCGGCGGCGCCGGTTCGGCCTGGCTGGCCAGCTGGGTCGGCGCGGGCGTCGGCCACGACGACTACGACTACCTGCTCGGGCATGCCGCCGCCGGCTGGCGGTTCCCGATCCCGCTGGAGCTCGGCACCAAGGGCGCGCTCGCGGTACAGGCGCTGGTCACCATTCTGGTGTACACGGTGGTGGCCGGTTGTTCCCGTTTCCCGGGGCTGCACCCGGCCCGGCTGAGGGCGTCGTGGCGCCGGGACCTGCCTGCGGCGGATCAGCCGTTCGGCGAGCTCACCGGAGGCCCGGCGGTCGACGCGGAGCCGCTGGCCCTGCCGCCCGGGATGACCCTGAACGCCCTGCCGCCGGGCCCGGGCCTGCCGGTCGCCGCGCCCGGAGTGGCCGTGCTGGCCGTACCGCACCGGCCGGCACCCGCACCCGGTCATCCGCCGGCACCGTTCCCGGCACCGGCACCACCGCCTGCCCCGGTGCCGCCGCCGCATGCTCAGCCCGTTCAGCATGCCCAGCCCGGGCCGCATGATGCCCAGCCCGGGCCGCATGATGCCCAGCCCGTTCCGCATGCTCAGCCCGCGCCGCCGGCTCCGGACCGGACATCGGCCCCGGGCGCCGGGCCCGTCCCACCCGCCCCGGTCCATCGACCGGCCCCGGCCCGGCCGCCCCGGTCGCAGCCACCACCGGACCTGTCCGCCATCGACTCGCCCACGGTGGAGAACCCGCTGGTCCAGGCCGTTCCCGCGGGTCAGCCGGGGGCGGAGTGGCCGGCGGCGCCATGGGGAGGTCCGGCACCCGCCTCGGCGCCTCGAGCACCGGCCGGGCAGGCCCGTGCGGACGCCGGAGCCGAGCACCCGACCTGGCCTTCGCCGCCGGCGGATCCGGGCGAGTGGCCGGACGCGCCGGGGCGGATGTAGTCCCGACCCAGGGGCCGGCTCCTCCCAGTCTGAGTGCCGGGTGCCAGGTGCCGGTCAGTTCGTACTGGTCGGGACGCGGAACTCGGACAGCGGCGCCGGAACCGCGCGCAGCGTGTGCAGCAGCCCCGTCTCGCGGCGCAGCATGATCATCTCCGCCCGCAGCCGGGTGGCCGTGTCCGGTGCGGCCAGCAGCCGCTGCCGGTCGGGGACCGTGAGCGCGGTACTCGCGGCGACCAGGTGGGCGAGTACCGCGGGGTCCTCGGGCAACTGCTCACTACCGGCATCGGAGCCCGCCAGCGGCACCGCACCGGGCGTGGTCGGGTCGCCCGTGGCCGACTCGGCCGTGCCCGACGCCTCCGCGAGCATCCGCAGGTAGCGGCGGAACGCGGCCAGCACGCTGGGCGCCAGCCGGTCGGCCAGGCCCGCTGTGCCCAGCGGGTCGGGCAGCCAGTCCACCTCGCCGCGCAGGTACGGTGCGGACGTGTGGTCGGTGCCGGTCAACCGGAACCGCCGGTGCCCCACCGTGACGATGTCGAAACGGCCGTCCGGGTACGTCTTGACCTGTTTCAACCGGGCACTGCAGCCGATCGTGTAGAGCGACGTGTGGTCGTGCTCGCCGGTCTCCGCGCCCTGCCGGATCGCCACCACGCCGAACTCGTGCTCGGCCTCCGACGGCTGGTCCATCAGGTCACGCACCAGCGTGCGGTAACGCGGCTCGAAGATGTGCAAGGGCAGCACGACCCCGGGGAACAGCACCGTCCCGAGTGGGAAGAGCGGGATCGTTTCCGTCACGGACCGAGCCTATGCGGCGTGCGAGCGGGTGTGCACCCGTGTGACGGGATGTCGACCCGGGCGTTCTGGTGGGCGACGGGACAGTTGCCGGGCGTGTCCTGTGTCTCGCCTGCTGACATGCACCCGGTTCGCGCAGGTCGACCGGCCTAAACTCGACACCGTGCTGAACCGTACCGACCTGCGCGGCTCCGCCACGGACCCGCGTGACGTCCTGCCCCGTGCCGAGCTCGACGTGGCGGCCGCGATCGAGAAGATCAGGCCCACGGTCGAGGCGGTCGCGCAGCATGGCGTCGACGCGGTGCTGGCGGCCAGCGAGACGTTCGACGGGGTCCGGCCCCGCCATCTGCGGGTGCCCGACGGGGAGCTGCGTGCCTGCGCCGACCGGCTCGATCCGGCCGTGCGCGCGGCGCTCGCCGAGTCGATCGACCGAGCCCGGCGGGTGCATGCCGATCAGCGCCGCACCGACGTGAGCACCCAGGTCGTGCCCGGTGGCACGGTCACCGAGCGGTGGGTCCCGGTCTCCCGGGTCGGGCTGTACGTGCCGGGCGGCCTGGCCCCGCTGCTGTCCAGCGTCGTGATGAACGTGGTCCCGGCGCAGGTGGCCGGCGTGGGGTCGATCGCCCTGGCCACGCCGCCGCAGCGGGACACCGGTCTGCCGCACCCGGGCATCCTCGGCGCCTGCGCCCTGCTGGGCGTCGACGAGGTGTACTCGATGGGCGGCTCGCAGGCCGTCGCCGGTCTGGCGTACGGGCTGCGCGACGCCGACGGTGGCTGGCTGTGCGAGCCGGTCGACCTGATCACCGGCCCGGGCAACGTGTACGTCACCGCGGCGAAGCGGATGCTGCGCGGCGTGGTGGGCATCGACTCCGAGGCCGGCACCACCGAGATCGCGATCCTCGCGGACGACACGGCCGACCCGGTGCACGTGGCGGCCGACCTGATCAGCCAGGCGGAACACGACCCGGCGGCGGCGAGCGTACTGGTCACGCCCAGCGAGCGACTGCTCGCCGCGGTGGAGGCCGAGCTGACCCGGCAGGTCCCCGCGACCCGGCACCGCGACCGGGTGCGTACCGCCCTGACCGGCAAGCAGTCCGGCGTGGTGCTCGTCGACGACGTGGCGCACGGACTCCGGGTGGTGGACGCGTACGCCGCCGAGCACCTGGAGATCCAGACCGCCGAGGCGTCGGCGGTGGCGGCCCGGGTCCGCAACGCGGGCGCGATCTTCGTCGGCCCGTACTCGCCGGTGTCGCTGGGCGACTACTGCGCCGGCTCCAACCACGTGCTGCCCACCGGTGGCTGTGCGCGGCACTCGTCGGGGCTGTCCGTGCAGTCGTTCCTGCGCGGCATCCACGTGGTCGAGTACACAGAGCCGGCGCTGCGGGACGTCGCCGAGCACGTCGTGGCGCTGTCCGACGCGGAGAACCTGCCGGCGCACGGGCAGGCCGTGACCGCGCGTTTCGGGGGCCGCGGTGACTGACGAGCCCGTCTCGCTGGCCGACCTGCCGCTGCGCGACGACCTGCGCGGGCGTGCGCCGTACGGCGCTCCGCAGCTGGACGTCCCGGTACGGCTGAACACCAACGAGAACTCCTACCCGGTGCCCGAGCAGGTGGTCGAGGCGATCGCCAAGTCGGTCGGCGCCGAGCTGCGTGACCTCAACCGCTATCCGGACCGCGACGCGCTGGCGCTGCGCGCCGATCT
Organism: Actinocatenispora sp.; assembly: GCA_049582705.1. GTDB lineage: Bacteria > Actinomycetota > Actinomycetes > Mycobacteriales > Micromonosporaceae > Actinocatenispora. Next base: position 8,109 of record JBAUUM010000151.1, on the reverse strand, counting down.
GGCCGGCTACCTGTCCGGCCAGCGAGGACCGCACCCCGCCGACGCCGCGGGCGTACGACTCGGTGCGGACCAGGTGTGGGCGGCGAACGGTTCGAACGAGATCCTGCAGCAGCTGCTGCAGGCGTTCGGCGGCGCCGGCCGCACCGCCCTGGGGTTCACCCCGGCGTACTCGATGCACCCGCTGATCGCGCTGGGCACCGGCACGGCGTGGCTGGACGGTCCGCGGCGCGCCGACTTCACCATCGACGTGGCCGAGGCGGTGGCCACGATCCGCGAGCACCGGCCGCACGTGGTGTTCGTGTGCTCGCCGAACAACCCGACGGGCACCGCGGTCGACCTGGCGACGCTGGCGGAGATCGCGCGGACGGCGCCGGGCATGGTCGTGGTGGACGAGGCGTACGCGGAGTTCCGCCGGCCGGGCACGCCCACCGCGCTGGAACTGCTGCCCGACTTCCCGCGGCTGGTGGTGACCCGCACCATGAGCAAGGCGTTCGCGCTGGCGGGCGCCCGGCTGGGCTACTTCGCGGCGACACCCGCCGTGGTCGACGCGGTGCAGCTGGTGCGGCTGCCGTACCACCTGTCCTCGCTGACCCAGGCTGCCGCGCGGGCCGCGCTGGGACACGCCGGCACGCTGCTGGCCACGGTCGACGCGATCAAGCACGAGCGGGACCGGATCGTCGCCGAGGTACGCGCGATGGGGTTGCGGGTCGCCGACAGCGACGCCAACTTCGTCCTGTTCGGTGGCTTCCCGGCCGATGACCAGCGCTGGGTGTGGGACGCGCTGCTGGCCGCCGGCGTACTGATCCGCGACGTCGGGCTGCCGGGCTGGTTGCGGGTGACTGCCGGTACCCCCGAGGAGACCGACGCGTTCCTCGCCGCGCTACGTTCGGTACATGCCGCGGGGGTCCCGCCGCCGGCCACAGATCGGGGTGAGCCGTGAGTGCCGGCGCGGGCCCTGTTCCGGGCACGGGCCCCGCGCGGGGGCCGGAGGGGGCTGGCACGGTTGTCGAGCGGCGGAAGGGACCAGCGGGCGTGAGCAGGACCGCACGGGTGGAACGTTCCACGGGGGAAACCAAGGTGCTCGTCGAGATAGACCTCGACGGCATGGGCGGCGCCGACGTGTCCACCGGCGTCGGCTTCTTCGACCACATGCTGAACCAGTTGGCCAAGCACGGCGGGTTCGGCCTTGTCGCGCACACCGTCGGTGATCTCGACATCGACGCGCACCACACCCTGGAGGACACCGCGATCGCGCTGGGGCAGGCCTTCGCCGCGGCGTTGGGGGACAAGGCCGGGCTGCAGCGGTTTGGTGACGCGGTGGTGCCGCTGGACGAGGCGCTGGTGCAGGCAGTCGTCGACCTGTCCGGCCGACCGTACGTGGTGCACGACGAGCCGGCCGACCTGGCGCCGTACGTGGGTCCGGTGTACCCGACGAGCATGACCCGCCACATCTGGGAGTCGTTCGGGCACAATGCCCGGATCACGCTGCATGTCAACGTGCTCCGCGCGGCCCGGCCCGGCCAGCGTCCCGACGCGCACCACGTGGTGGAGGCACAGTTCAAGGCCGTGGCGCGGGCACTGCGCATCGCGGTGACCCGCGACCCGCGCGGTGGCGGAGTGCCCAGTACCAAGGGCCTGCTGTAGCGGCCGGGAGGGACAGGAGTGCAGAGCATCCTCCCCGTCGTACTGTTCGCCGCGGCCGGCGTCCTGGTCGGCGGCGCGTACTCGATCCGCAAGCAGGGTGGTTCCCGGTTCGCGGTGGTCGCCGTGGCGTGCCTGGCCGTACTGGCGCTGCTGGGCGGGATCGCCTGGCTGCTGCCGAAGGGGTTCGTGTGAGGAGGGACGTTCCGCGATGACACGTCGGGTGGTCGTACTCGACTACGGATGCGGCAACATCCACTCCGTGCACCGTGCCCTGCAACGGGTCGGCGCCGAGGTCACCGTGACCAGCCGTCCCGCGGACGGTTGGGACGCCGACGGCGTCGTACTGCCCGGGGTCGGCGCCTACACGCACTGCGTGAACTCGCTGGACGCGGTGGGCGGCAGGTCGCTGATCACCGACCGGGTGGCCGCGGGCCGGCCCGTGCTGGGCATCTGTGTCGGACTGCAGATCCTGTTCGAGAGCGGCCGGGAGCACGGCGTCCTGACCAAGGGGCTGGGCCTGCTGCCCGGTGAGGTCACCCGGCTGTCGGCGCCGCGGGTGCCGCACATGGGTTGGAACACGGTGTCCTGGCGGGCCGGCGACCCGCTGTTCGCGGGGATCGACCCGGATGCGCGGTGCTACTTCGTGCATTCGTACGCCGCCCGGCCGTCCCGCGAGCTGCGCGGGCTGGGCGCCGAGGTGGCGACCGCGACGCACGGCGACACATTCGTCGCCGGGGTGTCGCTGGGCGCGCTGTCCGCCACCCAGTTCCATCCGGAGAAGTCCGGCGACGTCGGCGCCACCCTGCTCGCCAACTGGGTGTCCGGGCTGTAGCCGGCCGCACCGCCACATGCCGCACCGCCACACCATGCCACCGATCAAGGAGTACGCCAGCAATGTTGACACTGCTGCCCGCCGTCGATGTCTCCGAGGGCCGGGCCGTCCAGCTCGTCCAGGGCCGGGCGGGCTCGGAGCGGGTGTTCGGTGAGCCGCGGGAGGCCGCGCTGCGCTGGCAGGAGCAGGGCGCCGAGTGGATCCACCTGGTCGACCTGGACGCGGCGTTCGGTCGGGGCTCCAACGCCGACCTGCTGGCCGAGGTGATCGGGGCGCTGGACGTCGAGGTGGAACTGTCCGGTGGCATCCGCGACGACGAGTCGCTGCGCCGGGCGCTGGCCACCGGTGCCCGGCGGGTGAACATCGGCACGGCGGCGTTGGAGGATCCGCAGTGGTGCGACCGGATCGTGGGCGAGCACGGCGACCGGGTGGCGATCGGGCTGGACGTACGGGGCCGCAAACTGGCCGCCCGAGGCTGGACCCGTGACGGCGGCGAGCTGTACGAGGTGCTGGAGCGGCTGGAGACCGCGGGCTGCGCCCGCTACGTGGTGACCGACGTACGGTCCGACGGCATGCTCTCCGGCCCCAACCTCGACCTGCTGCGCGATGTCTGCGCCCGCAGCAAGGCGCCCGTCGTCGCCAGCGGCGGAGTGTCCACACTGGACGACCTGCGGGCGCTGGCCGCGCTGGAGTCCGACGGCGTGGAGGGCGCCATCGCCGGCACCGCCCTGTACACGGGCGCGTTCACGGTGACCGAGGCGCTCGACGTGCTCCGCGAGGCGACCCGGTGACCGGCGCGCCGGCGGCCGTACCGGAGAGGGGACCGGCATGAGCGACCTGACGGGCCAGGGGCTGGCCGTCCGGGTGATCCCCTGCCTGGACGTGGCGGACGGCCGGGTGGTCAAGGGTGTCCGGTTCACCGAACTGCGTGACGCCGGCGACCCGGTGGAGCTGGCGGCGGCCTACGACGCGGCGGGCGCGGACGAGCTGACCTTCCTGGACGTGACGGCGTCCACGGAGGGCAGGGCGACCACGTTCGAGATGGTGCGTCGGGCGGCGGAGAGCGTGTTCATCCCGCTCACCGTCGGCGGCGGGGTGCGGTCGGTGGCCGACGTCGACGCACTGCTGCGCTCCGGCGCGGACAAGGTCGGCGTGAACACGGCGGCCATCCTGCGTCCCGAACTGATCGGCGAGGTGGCCGAGCAGTTCGGCCGCCAGGTGCTGGTGATCTCGCTCGACGCGCGGCACAACCGTGGCATGCCCAGCGGGTACGAGGTGACCACGCACGGCGGTCAGCGCGGTACCGGCCTGGACGCCGTCGACTGGGCGGTCCGGGTCGAGGACCTGGGCGCGGGGGAGATCCTGCTCAACTCGATCGACGCCGACGGTACGAAGGGCGGCTTCGACACCGCGATGATCCGCGCGGTGCGGTCCGTGGTGAACGTTCCGGTGGTGGCCAGCGGCGGCGCGGGCTGCGCCGCGCACTTCCCGCCCGCGATCGGGGCGGGCGCCGACGCCGTGCTGGCGGCGAGCATCTTCCACTTCGGCGAGGTCAGCATCGGTGAGGTCAAGGGCGCGCTGTCCGCGGCGGGGCACCCGGTCCGGCAGTCCTGACCCGTCCCGGCCGGCGGCCCCTCGACCGTCCGGCATGCCGTCCACTGCCTGCCAGCCGCCGGCACCCACCGGCCCCTCCGGCACCCGTCGGCCTCCGGCACCCGTCAGTCGCCTGGTGACCCGGCGTCGACGCTGCGGGGGGTCGGCTCGCGCACCGTGAACAGCGGAATGAAGACGTGCGCGAGCGGCCCGATCGCGACCGCGTAGAGCAGTGTGCCGAAGCCGACCTCGCCACCGAGCAGGAAGCCGGCGCCGAGCACGGCCAGTTCGATGCCGGTGCGTACCAGGCGGATCGAGTGGCCGCGTGCGGCGATCCCGGTCATCAGCCCGTCCCGCGGGCCGGGGCCGAGCCGGGCTCCGATGTACAGACCGGTGGCCGCGCCGTTGAGGGCGACGCTGCCGACCAGCAGCGCCCATCGTGACCACAGCGGATCCGGTGCCGGTACCAGCCACAGGGTGGCGTTCATCGCCAGCCCGACGACGACGACGTTGCTGACCGTGCCGAGCCCGGGGCGCTGCCGGATCGGGATCCACAGCAGCAGGACGATCGCACCGACGCCGATGACGATCCAGCCGATCGGTATGCCGAGATGCCGGGCCACACCCTGGTGGAGCACGTCCCACGGGTCGAGGCCCAGGTGTGCCTGCACCATGAGCGCCGCGCTGGCGCCGTAGACGATCAGCCCGACGTAGAGCTGGACGAGGCGACGGGTCAGGCGCCGCCGCCCGGCCCACCCGGCGAGTCTCGTCCGGGCGGTTGCCCGCCGTGGGGCGGCCGTGGCCTCGGCGCGCGTCGGGGTCGGCCGGCTGGTCGGGGACGCGGGCGATCGGGTCGGGGGAGCCATGCTTGCGACTATGCAGGCCAATTGAGAGTGAAGACAGGGCCAATTTGCGCGAAGTGGCCTGGCCGTGCTGGGGTGTTGGCATGAACACAGTCGTGGGTCGGGCCGTGAAGGCCGCGCCACCGGGCGTCGCGCCCGCACTGCGCGACCGCACCGGAGTCCTGCGCCGAGGTGTCCGATGAGCGCCGGTCCGCACCTGGTGCCGTCGACCAGCGGGGCCCGGCTGAGCCGGATGCTCGCCGACTGGCGGCGGATCGGCCGGGCGGCGGTGGGCACCCGGCCCGCCGACTACGCCGCGCTGGCCGGCGCCGTCCGTGGGTTGATCCGGGACGGGCGACTGGGCCTCGCCGTCCGACTGCCCGCCGAGCGGGTACTGGCCGAGCAGCTCGACGTCAGCCGCACGACGGTCTCCGCCGCGTACCGCCTGCTGCGGGAGCAGGGTTACCTGGACAGCCGGCGCGGGTCGGGCAGCTTCACGGCCCTGCCGGAGGGCCAGCACATGTCGACCACCGGCCTGTGGTCGCCGGACGACGAGTCCGTACTGGACCTGGGGTGTGCGGCGCCGGCAGCGCCCGCCGAGCTGACCGCCGCGGCGCAGCGCGCGCGGTCCCGGCTGCCGCACTACGCGACCGGTCCCGGGTACCACCCGGCCGGGCTGCCGGAGCTGCGGGCCGCCGTCGCGGACCTGTTCACCCGCCGTGGCGCGCCCACCGGACCCGCCGAGATCCTCGTCACCAGCGGTGCCCAGCAGGCGTTCGACCTGCTCGTACGGCTGCTGGTGGCGCCCGGCGAGCGGGTCCTGGTCGAATCGCCCGGCTACCCGAACGCGCTCGCCGCGCTCGGTCACGCCCGGGCCCGCGTCGAGACCGTCGGGGTCGGCCCGGACGGCTGGGAACTGTCGGCGCTGCTGCCGTCGCTGGCCGCCGGTCGGTACCGGCTGACGTACCTGACCCCGGACTTCCAGAACCCGAGCGGGCAGCTGATGTGCGCGGCCGACCGCGAGCGGCTGGCCGTCACCGCCCGGGGAGGCAAGACCACCGTGGTGGTGGACGAGACCTTCGTGGACCTGTCGCTCGACGACGATCCGCTGCCGCCGCCGATGGCGGCCGTGGACCGTCGGCGGCGGGTCGTCACGATCGGCGGGATGAGCAAGTCGTACTGGGGCGGGCTGCGGGTGGGATGGCTGCGGGCGTCCCCGGCCCTGGTTCAGCGGCTGGCCGCGGTACGCAGCACGGTCGACATGGGTGGCGCGGTCCTCGACCAGCTCATCGCGCTGCACCTGCTGGCCGACCGGGACCGCATCCTGCCGGTACGACGGGCGCAGCTGCTCGCCCAGCGTGACGCGCTCGCCGCGGAGCTGCGCCGCCAGCTGCCCGACTGGCGGTTCGACCTGCCCCGTGGCGGGCTGAGCCTGTGGGTGGAGCTGGACTCCCCGGTATCCAGCGCGGTGGCCGCGGCGGCCGAGCTGCACGGGGTCCGGCTCGCCCCGGGGCCGCGGTTCGGCGCGGAGGGCACCCTGGAACGCTTTTTACGGATGCCGTTCGCCCTGTCGCCCGACGCGTTGGTCGAGGCGGTACGCCGGATCGCGGCGGCCCGGTCCCACCTGGACGTCGCCCCGCCGGGTCGGCCGGCCAGCCCGGTCGTGGTCGCCTGACCGGGGGCCCGGCCGGCGGACCGGGAGCCGGCGCAGGTGGTTCAGTCCTCCCGCAGGCGGGCGTGCAGGTGCATGTCGTGCCAGCCGTCGGCGTGCAGGGCCTCCTGCCGTTTCGTGCCCTCGTAGCCGAATCCGGCCCTCGTGGCGACGCGACAGGAGGCCGGGTTGCCGGTCGAGTGCGCCAGTTCGATCCGGTGCAGGCCGATCTCGTCGAACAACCACCGGGTGACGGCTCGCAGGGCGCGTGCCGCGACCTGCCGACCGCGGGCGGCCGGAACGACCCAGTACGCCGCCTCGCCGAGACCGTCGGCCAGGTCCAGACGGCGCAGGCCCACCCGGCCGAATGGCACGTCGTCCTCGACGACGGCCCAGTCCACGCCGGTCTCCGCCGTCCAGCGGTCCGACCGCGAGGCGACCCACTCCCGGGCCTCGTCCTCGGTCATGGACCGTGCGTGCCACCGCTGGATCGCCGGGTCACGGTAAGCCTCGACCAGTCCCGGCGCGTCGGAGAGCCGCCAGGGCCGCAGGGTCAGCTCGTCGACGGCCAGCCGAGGCTGGCGCTGCCCGGACAGTCGGCCGGGCGGCACCACCGGCGGTACCAGGGCTGGCATGGTGACCATGATGCCCGGTCCCACGAGATCGGCCGGGAGGCCAGGGGCCGGTGCTCGGACCGGCGCCGCCCGCCGCCGCCCGTCGTCGCGTGACCGCGAGCCCGGGCGGGTTCAGAGGGCGAGGTTGGCCCCGAACATGGCGTCGACGGTCTCGGGCGGACCGTCCGTGGCCAACCGGGCCACCCGTTGCCGACCGGACACGAACAGCAGCAGTTCGCTGGGCGGCCCGGTCAGCCGCACGTGCGGGCCGTTCCCGGCGGTCCGCTCGCCGTGCTCGGGTGCGACGAGCGTGACCCGGGTCGGCAGGCTGCGCAGCCGCAGCGCGGCGAGCGTGCTCAGCCGGCGCCAGAGCTGTCGTTCCTGCTCCTCGGGCAGCTCACGGGGCCGCCAGTCGGGCTGACACCGGCGGACGTCTTCGTGGTGCACGAACATCTCGACCAGGTTGATCAGCTCGTCGGTGAGCGGGTTCGACAGCGGGCTCCACCACGGCGGGGCGGCCAGGTCGTCGAGCAGCTCGGCGAAGTCACGTTCGAGGTAGCCGCGTCGGACCCGCTCGGTGTATCCGGACAGCGGGCGCAGCAGCAGGCCGGGGCCCGAGTCCGGCCGGCGTTCCCGGACCAGCAGGTGGGCGACCAGGTCGCCGCTGGTCCAGCCGTCGCAGAGGGTGGGTACGTCGGGGCCGACCTCGCGCAGCAGCGCAACCAGGGCCAGCCGCTCGCGGTGCGCGTATGCGGTCGTCACGCCGGCCATGTTAGGTGCCCGGCGCCACGTGATCTGTATCGCCGGATGGCGTGAATTGTCGTACGCGTGAGCAAGACTGTAACGACCGGCGGACCGATCCGGTGTGCACGATCGGTTCCCGCGGGAGACGGTCCGGCCGGCACAGTCGGTCCCCGGCCGACACTCGCGGTG
>JBAUUM010000150.1:0-6733 GCA_049582705.1 Actinocatenispora sp. | reverse complement strand
CGCCGGTTCCGGGCGCACCGCCGCCGGGCGGACCGGTCCCGGAGCCGCCGAAATCGCCGAGCGCGATCGGATCGCGACGCCGGAACAGCCCGCCGGCCCGGTCCGGAGCCGGCGGGGCGGACACGTCGTGGCTCGGCGTGATCAGCCCCGCGGGTGCGGCGGGGTGATCGGGGTGCGAGGCACGCACGATCGGCCGGCTGCCCGCGGCCACCCGACCACCGGCCGCAGCGGGCGGTACGACGACGTAGTCGGACGCGCCGCCCTGGCCCGGGCCGGACGGCCGGGACCACACGGCCCGTTCCTGCTCGTTCTGTTCGGACATCTCCCGCCCACCGCGTCGACGCGCGCCTGCCTCACCCGGATCGGACCATCGGTGCCCGGCCGGTGTTGTCGGAGGTATCTCGCTACCGCCACGGTAGCGGGCACGCGCCGCCCGTCCGGGACACGCCCTGGGTGCCGGGCGGGAACCCGTCGGACGGTCGCCACCCGGTCACCGGCGGGCGACCGGCACCTCTCCTTGCACCTCGTCGCTATGGTGTCCGTGATGGGCCGGCGGCCGGAGCTGGATGACCGTGCGGGTGTCGTGGTGCAGGCTCCAGGTCGTGGGATGCCAGGGCGCTAACAGCACCGCGGCGGCCACGGCGACGCCCGCCATGGAGATCGTGAGCACGACGAGCAGTTCGGTACGACCGTTCGATGTGCCTGTGCGGCCGTGCATGGTGGTTCCCCCCGTTTTGACGCTATGTGACGCCATCGGCTGGCGGGGTGTACGAGGCATCCGACTGACAATGTCGGATGGCAACTGACACGCTGCATCTTGCGCGGCCCGATGGCGATGGCACCTGTGTTCGACGGTGGCCGCCGCTCTCGCCCACCGTTGCGCTGTGTGAGCGTGACACGGATTGCCGGCCGCGTCAGCCCCCAGCAGGCGCCGTTCTCATAACTTCGTTCGTAACTTCGGGAAGAACTTCCGGTGGCCCGGCGACGGAACCGTTTGTCGTCACCCTCCGCATTTGCACCACCACTTACCTGGTCTTTTGGTTCGGAGGTCCGTCGGATTCCCGACAGCTCCGAATCGTCGCCGGCCAGGATGAACCCGGCCCCCGACGTCTTGCGCTTGTTACTTGCTTGAGGTACCTGTTACTCATGCGAGTAACCAGTGAACCCGGCGAGTCACCCTCGCGGAGCTTCACTGCGAACGCCAGGCGCAGCCAGATCGTCGCCGCCGCGATCGACACGATCGCCGAACTGGGGTTCCCCCAGGCCTCCTTCGCCCGGATCGCCCAGCGCGCCGGGCTGAGCAGCACCCGGCTCATCTCCTACCACTTCGCCAGCAAGGACGAGCTGATCGGCGAGGTGGCCCGGGAGGTGTTCACCTCCGTCGAGGCGTTCATGGCCGAGCGGATGCGCGACCAGCACACCGCCCGGGACATGCTGTGCGCGTACATCCGCAGCAACCTCGAGTTCACCGACGCACACCGCCAGCAGATGAAGGCCCTGATGCAGATCTTCCTGAACGGCGCGCTGGACTTCGACGCCGCCGACGACGTGCTCATCGTGTCCCAGGCCGAGCGGATCCTCCAGCACGGCCAGCGCACCGGCGAGTTCCGCGACTTCGACACCCGGGTCATGGGCAGAACCATCCAGCGGGCCGTGGAAGGGCTGCCGTTCCTCCTCGAATCGGACCCCGACGTCGACACCGACGCGTACGCCGACGAGCTGGTCACCCTGTTCGACCTCGCCACCAGGGCCGCGTGATGGCGGCCGGGCAGATGGCGCCCCCGCGCCGACGGTCGATGCGGCGACACCTCGACCTGCTCGTCCTGGTCGCCGACATCGCCGTACCGACCGCCCTGTACTACGGGCTGCGCGCCGTGCACGTCAGCATCTACGCCGCACTGGTGGCCGGCGCGGTCTTCTCGGTACTCAGCGCGCTCACCCAGCTCATCGTCCGGCGCCAGCTCGCCCGACTGCCGCTGTTCGTGATGAGCCTGGTCGTACTGAGCCTGATCCTCACCGTCATCGGTGGCAGCCCGCGGTTCATCCTGGCCCGTGGCGCGGCCGCCGTCGCCGTGGTCGGGATCTGGTTCCTCATCTCGCTGCGCGGCCACCGCCCGCTCACCTTCCTGTTCACCCGTCCGCTGCTGGAAGGACGGTTCGGTACCGAGAAGGACTGGGACCGGCAGTGGGAGCAGTCCCCCTCGTTCCGGCGGACCTGGCGGGTCAGTTCGATCTTCTGGGGCGTCGCCAGCCTCGCCGACGCGGTCGTGCGGGTGATCCTCGCCTACGCGCTGCCGATCGACATCCTGCCGGCGCTCTACACGGCGCAGTACGTCGCGTTCAGCCTCGTGATGATGATCATCACGAACATCTACCTGGCACACGCCGGCGTGATCCGTCCGCCGCGGGGCGGCCCGCGCGGTCGGCGCCTGCGGCAGACCCCCTGACCCGGTCGCGGGCCACCCGCGACCGAGACCACTCCCGAAGCGGGACCACCGTCCCGAACCCCTGACCCTGGAGGTCCCCCATGGCCGCGAACGCGACCGCCGAGAAGTCCACCAGATCACCGATGCGCCGCTTCATGACCGTCATCCTCGCGATGATCATCGCCGCGGCCATCTGGATCGTCGCCCACCCGGTCGCCGGCGTCGACCTGACCGTGAAGAACGGCGACACCACCCAGCAGGTCGGGATCGCCTCGGTGCTGCTCGTGACCGGGCTGGTGGGCCTGGTCGCCTGGGCGGGACTGGCCATCCTGGAGAAGATCAGCCGCCGCGGCGGTCGGGTGGTCTGGACCGTCATCGCGCTGATCGTGCTGGTGCTGTCGCTGGGCGGCCCGGTCACCCTGGCGACGACCGACAAAGCCCGGTGGATCCTGATCGCCCTGCACGTCGTGGTCGGCCTGATCCTCATCACCTCGCTGCCCCGCCGGCGCCGCGCCTGAGTCTCGCCGCACCACGGGTGTGCCGCACGCGACGGCCGGGCGAAATTGCCTGAGCCGTCGCGGGCGCACCTGCTATCGTCCGCGGCATGTATCTCTGAGGAATCCACGATCCCGACATTGGCCCAGCGCCATCACCACGCCAGTAAAGGAGACCACGATGCCTCAGAAGAAGAGCGCTGCCGCCAGCCCCGCCGCGGACGCCGCTCCGGCTGCGGACACCACGCCGGACGAGGACGCCACGCCGGACGGGACCGCGGCCGAGGAGCCCAGCTTCCTGAACCGGGCGGAGCGCCGCGCCAAGGGCAAGAAGGCCCAGGCGCAGAACCTCCTGGGCAAGGGCCCCCGCCTGCACGACCGGGGCGGCTTCTCGAACCCGCGGCAGTACGGCAACCGCCGCAGCGGCTGAGCACCCACGTCGGCCCGGTCACCGCAACGGTGGCCGGGCCGAACTGTGTCCGGGACCGGGGGCGGCACCCGGGACGCGCGTCGCGGGCGGTGCGTGGCGTGGGCGGTACGGGTGGCGCGGCCCCCGTCGGGCGCCGCGTGGTCGTCGCACCGGGCTGCCATAGTCGTCGGGTACGCCGTCCTGGCAGCCGAGGGAGACCGATGACCACCACCCGATTCCGCGCCTGCGTCGCCGTGTACGGCGTACTGATCGACCAGGGCCGGGTGCTGCTGCTGCGCCGGGCCGGCTCCGGCTACCGGGACGGGCAGTTGAGCCTGCCCGCCGGCCACCTCGACGGCGGTGAGGACGCGGTCGCCGGGATGATCCGGGAACTCCGCGAGGAGATCCGCGTCGACGTGCCGCGCGACGGTTGCCGGCTGGCCACCGTACTGCACCGGCCGCCTGAGTCCGAGGACGACGACGAGTACCTGGACCTGGTGTTCGAGGTGTCGGGGTGGTCCGGGCAGCCGTCGATCGGCGAGCCGGACAAGTGCACCGAACTGGTCTGGGCCGACCCGGCCACCCTTCCCGGTGACGTCGTCGACTACATCGCCGTGGCGCTCGGGGCGTTCCGGGAACGGCGGAGCCTGGTGACCCCCGGCTGGTGACCCGGCCGGGCCGCCGGCTTCCGTGCCCGTGGCCGGGCTCGTCCCGTGCCGGGCGCTGGCGATCGGGTGCCGGCCCGGCTCCCCCCGTGCCGGGTGCTCGGGCTCGGGTGCCGTGCCTGGGCGGTCAGGTCCCGGGCGTGACCCGGAGCAGCTCCGGGTGCCGGGCCAGGGCGCCCAGCCGCTCGGCCGGGTCGGCGACGAGCCGGCGCTCCGCCAGGTCCAGCAGGCCACCGATCCCGGTCACCTCGGCGGCCAGCTCGCCGTCCGACCGGACGATGGCCTGGACGATCCGGAAGGTCTTCCCACCGGACCAGTCGAACGCGCACGACACGTCGACCTCGTCGCCACCCCGCAGTTCCCGGCGGTACCGGACGGTCACCTCCAACGCGACCGGACCGACGCCGGTACGCAGCAGCGCGTCCTGGGTGATGCCCGCCGCGCGCAGCAGCTCCCACCGTGCGTGCTCCGCGTACTGCAGGTAGACGGCCTGGTTCAGGTGCCCCTGCGTGTCCAGTTCGTACCCGCGTACCGTCATGCGCACCGCGAACGGCTCCGCCATGCCCACCTCCTGTGCCGCAGCGTACCGACGGCGGCGGACGACCGGCTCAGGACGTGGCGGGCGGCAGGTCGGTGATGAGGGCCGCGAGGCCGTCGGCGTCCAGCAGGTCCACCGGACGGTCCGTGGTGTCGGTGACGACGTAGTGGAAGGCGGCACCGACCGCCGACACGGGCACCCCGGCCAGTTCCGCCCACGCCAACCGGTAGGCGGCGAGCTGCACCGCGACCGCCGCGGCGGCCGGCCCGGACGGCTGCCGGCCGGTCTTCCAGTCGACGACGGTGAACAGGCCGCCCGGCTCGGCGAACACCGCGTCCATCCGGCCGCGCACCACGACACCGGCCACCACCGTACTGAACGGCACCTCCACCGCCAGCGGCGTGCGGCCGGCCCAGGCGCTGGCCTCGAACCGCTCCTGGAGCGTGGCCAGGTCCACGTCCGGTGACGAGTCGGCGTCCGCGGCTCCGGGCAGCTCGTCGATGTCCAGCAGTTCCTGGCTGGAGAACCGGCGCTCCAGCCAGCGGTGGAAGGCGGTACCGCGCCGGGCGTACCGGTCCGGGCGGCGGGGCAGCGGGCGGCGGACCCGCCGCGCCAGCATGGCCGGGTCGGCGGCCAGCACGACAAGGTCGGACACGCTCAGCGCGCCGGGCAGCACCACCTCGCCGGCGCCACGCCCGGTCCGCTCGCGCTCGGCCAGCAGCAGCTCCACCTCGTACGACCAGCGCTGCTCCTCCTCGGACTCCGGCGGCGGCCCGTCGCCCGCGCCGACCGCGGCCAGTTCGTCCCGTACCAGAGCGGCGGCCTCGGTCAGGGCGGTACGTCGTTCGCCCAGCGGATCGGCCGGCCAGACCACGCTCGCCGGGTTGGCCTTGACCGGGTTGACCGCGTCCGGCGCGGGCGGATCGGTCCAGCGGTCGACGTGTCCGGCGCCGGCGAGGCACTGCGCCCGGACCTCCTCCAGCAGCTCCGACGGTCCGCGCCGGCCGGTCGCGTCGCCGTCCCACCAGTACCCGGAGCACAGCAGCAGTCGACGCGGGCGGGTCACCGCCACGTACGCGAGGCGGCGTTCCTCCCGGGCGTCGTGCTCCACCCAGCGCGCCTGGAAGTCACGGCGCAGCCGGCCCAGCTCGCGCTGGTCCGCGGCGTCCGCCACGCGGAACGCCGGCAGGCCGGTGCGGTCGCCCCGCAACGCGAACGGCAGCACGCCCGGCCGGGACAGCCAGTGGTCGGACTGCGAACCGGCCGGGAACACCTGCTCGCTCGCGCCGGCCAGCGCGACCACGTCCCACTCCAGGCCCTTCGCGGCGTGCACGGTCAGGATCTGCACGGCGCCGGTGACCACCTCGACGTGGCCGGGTTCCAGGCCCCGCTCCTGCTCCTCGGCCGCGGCGAGGAAGGCCAGGAAGCTGGCCAGCGTCGCGGTCTCCGAGTCGGCGGCGAACTGGGCGGCCACGTCGCCGAACGTGTCCAGGTGCGCGCGGGCCAGACCCGCCTCGGCGCCGGTCGGTGCCGGTCCGTCCGGGCGCGCCGCGCCACCCCGGACGGCGACCTCCACGTCCAGGCCGATGGTGCGTTCCACGTCGGCGATCAGGTCCGGCAGCGCCTGGTCCAGGCGGGCACGCAGACCACGCAGCTCCACCGCGTACGCGGCCAGCCGCCGGTGACCCACCGGTGAGAAGCCGTCCGGGTTCCCGAGGTCGTCGAGGGCCTCGATCAGCGACACCTCGTCGAGCCGGTCGGTCAGGACCGGCCCGCCGGGGGCCTCCGGGACCCGGCGCCGCCGGGACAGTTCGCGGGCCCGACGGTGCAGGCCGACGATGTCGCGCGGCCCGATCCGCAGCCGCGGGCCGGTGAGCAGTCGCAGCAGGCTGGCGCCGGCGGCCGGGTCGGCGACCACCTGGAGGGTGGTGACCACGTCCCGCACCTCCGGGGTGTCGAGCAGCCCGCCGAGCCCGACCACCTCGACCGGCAGCCCACGCGACCGCAGGGCCTGCTCCAGGGCCGGGATCTGCTTGCGGGACCGGACCAGTACCGCGGTGGTCGGCACGTCGCCGTCACCGGAGTTGACCGACCAGTGGGTGGCGACCTGCCCGGCCACCCAGTCGGCCTCGGCGGCGGCGGTCTCCAGCAGCGCGCACCGTACCGCCCGGCCCGGCGGCGCGTGCGGCGCGGCGGCCAGC
>JBAUUM010000149.1:0-6935 GCA_049582705.1 Actinocatenispora sp. | reverse complement strand
GCGCTGGCCCGCAGCCACGGCGTGCCCGCGGCCGCGATCGCCGACGGGCTGGCCGGGTACACACCCGAGCCGCACCGCAACGCGCCGGTGGCCACGGTCGCGGGCGTGACGTACGTGGACGACAGCAAGGCGACCAACCCGCACGCCGCGCTGGCCTCGCTGTCCTCCTACCCCCGGGTGGTGTGGGTGGCCGGCGGCCAGCTCAAGGGCGTCGACCCGGACGATCTGGTCGCGCGGGTCGCCGACCGGCTGTCGGGTGCCGTGCTGCTGGGCGCCGACCGGGCGCAGATCGCCGCCGCACTTTCCCGACACGCGCCGCAGATCCCGGTGATCGAGGTGGCCAGGTCCGATGATGGGGCGATGGCGGACGTGGTGACTCGGGCCGCCCGGCTCGCACAGCCGGGCGACACGGTGCTCCTCGCGCCCGCCGCCGCCTCGTACGACATGTTCACCGGGTACGGCCAGCGCGGTGACCGGTTCGCCGACGCGGTGCGCCTGCTGCCGCGGGGCTGAGCCGCGCCGGGCGTTGCCATGCCGGTGTTCCCGGCCGGTGTCGCCGGGTCGTCGTCGAGGATGACCGCAGTCGGCGACCGACGGGAGTGTCAGTGAGCGGGACGGTGACCGAGGCGCCCGCGGCGCGTGCGGATACCAGCGCACCGCCGGGCTGGTCGGGCTCACCGGGAGGGCCCGGTCGCATGCTCGGCGAGCCCTTCTCCGCCCTGCGTGGCCTGCTCGGCCGCCCCCTGGCGTCGTACTACCTGCTGGTGGCGAGCGCGGGCCTGCTGCTGGTGATCGGCCTGCTGATGGTCTTCTCGGCGACCAGCGTGCCGACCGCCGAGGACGGTACGAGCCTGTTCGCCGGGGTCCGGCAGCAGGGCGTGTGGGCCGTGGTCGGGGTCTTCGCGTTCTGGATCGCGCAGCGGCTACCCACCCGTACCTACCGGTTCCTGGGGCTGCCGCTGCTGGTCGTGTGCATGCTGTTCGCCGCCCTGCTGGTGCTGTTCCCGCAGGGGCACGTCGGATCGGTCGGCACCAACCTGAACTGGATCATGGTCGGCGGTGTGCAGTTCCAGCCGGCCGAGCTGTCCAAGCTGGCGCTGGTCTGGTGGGGCGCCGACCTGCTGGTACGCCGGGGCGCGTCGGTGGCGCACTGGAAGCGGCTGTCGATGCCGCTGTTCCCGGTTACGGCCCTGCTCTTCCTTCTGGTGGGGCTGAACGACCTGGGCACCATGCTGTGCATGCTGCTGGTGTTCCTGGGTCTGCTGTGGGTCACCGGGGTGCGGTTCCGGGTGTTCGCCGGGATGTTCGGGCTGGCCCTCGCCGGGGTGATGGTGCTGATCGCGGACGAGGGATACCGGCTGCGCCGCATCGTGGCCTTCACCCAGGCCGCCCGGCCCAACGGCTGCCAGACGCACAGCGGCATCCGGGACGACTGCTGGCAGTCCGTGCAGGGCATGTACGCGCTCGCCGACGGTGGCTGGTTCGGTGTCGGGCTCGGTCAGGGCCGGCAGAAGTGGAGCTGGCTGCCGGAGTCGCACAACGACTTCATCTTCGCGATCATCGGCGAGGAACTCGGCGTGATCGGCTGCGTCGTCGTGCTGGCGCTGTTCGCGGTGCTGGCCTACGCGGGGCTGCGGATCGCCCGTCGGGTCGACGACCCGTACCGGCGCACCGTCGCCGCGGCCTGCACGCTGTGGCTCGCCGGCCAGGCCGTGATCAACATCGGCGCGGTGGTCGGCCTGCTCCCGATCACCGGTGTGCCACTGCCGTTCATCTCCGCCGGCGGTACGGCGCTGGTGGTGACGCTCGTCGCGGTCGGCATGCTGGCCTCGTTCGCGCGCGCCGAACCGGATGCGGCGCGTGCTCTGCATGCCCGTGCGCCGAGCCGGTGGCTGCGACTACTGTGGGTTCCGCTGCCGCCGCTGCCCGCCGGGCAGCGCGCGGCCAGGCCGTCCCGGTCCGGTTCCGCGCGTCGCACACCGGTGCGGTCCAGTGCGGCACGGGCCGCCAGGGCCGCCCGCTCGGGTGCCGGCAAGCCCGGCGTGAACCGGGCACGCGGGCGTACGGCAGGATCATCGGGGACGGATCCACGACGGCAGCGATCCGGCGGAAGGGCCGGGTCACCGCCAACGACCGGCAAGGACAAACGTTGACCGACCTGCGTTCCGTGGTACTCGCCGGCGGCGGCACCGGCGGCCACATATACCCGCTGCTCGCCTTCGCCGACTGCCTGCGCCGCCATGACCCGGGCATCCGGATCACCTGCCTCGGCACGTCGAAGGGCCTGGAGAACGAGATCATCCCCGCCGCCGGGTACGACCTGCGGCACGTGCCGGCGCACCAGCTGCCCCGCTCGGTGAACGTGGACCTGGTGAAGACGGGCCCGCGGATGATCCGGTCGATGCGGGCCTGCCGTGAGGTGCTCGACGACGTGTCGGCGGACGCGGTGGTCGGTTTCGGCGGTTATGTCGCGGTCCCCGGCTACCTGGCCGCCTGGCGCCGCAAGACCCCGATCGTCATCCACGAGGTGAACGTCCCGCCGGGGGTGGCGAACAAGCTCGGCATGCGGTTCACCGAGCACGTCGCGGTCGGCTTCCCGCACCAGCCGACGATGGCGCCGGCCCTCGCGGACGCCCGGGTGGTCGGCGTCCCGCTGCGTCGATCGCTCACCGCGCTGGACCGGCAGGCGCGTCGGGCGGAGGCCCGCGCGCACTTCGGTCTCGACCCGGACCGGCCCACCCTGTTCGTCTACGGCGGGTCGCAGGGCGCCCGGCAGATCAACCTGGCGATGGCGGGCGCGGCGAAGGCGATCGCCGCGGCCGGATTCCAGGTGCTGCACATCATGGGCGCGCGCAACGAGCCCGTCGAGATTCCGGCGGACCTGCCCGCGCCGTACGTGACGCTGCCGTTCCTGTCCGAGATGGAACTCGGGTACGCCGCCGCGGACCTGCTGCTGTCCCGTGGCGGTGCGATGACCGTGGCCGAGGCCACCGCGCTCGGCGTACCGGCGATCTACGTGCCGCTGCCGTACGGCAACGGCGAGCAGCGTCGCAACGCCCTGCCGGTCGTGGAGGCGGGCGGCGGCATGCTGGTCGACAACGCGGACCTGACCCCGCAGTGGGTGGAGCAGAACGTGGTCCCGCTGCTGGGGGACGCGACCAGGATCGCCACGATGGGTGCGGCGGCGGCGCACTACGGTCGACGCGACGGTGACGAGGCGCTGCGCAGCTTCGTGCTGGAGGCCTGCGGCGGGCAGAACGGGGTGGGCGCATGAGCACCGGGTCGCCGGAAACCAAGTCGTCGGAAACCAAGTCGTCGGAAGCCAGGTCACCGGACACGGCCACCGCCGCGCCGGGTGCCGGGTCGCCGACCGCCGAACAGCTCGGGCGGGTGCACCTGATCGGCATCGGCGGCGTCGGCATGAGCGGCCTGGCCCGCCTGCTGCTCGGCCGCGGGATCCCCACCTCCGGCAGCGAACTGCGGGACTGGCCGACCCTGGCCGGCCTGCGCGCGCTCGGCGGGGTCATCCACGACAGCCACACGGCCGACAACCTGGACGGCGTGGACACGGTGGTCTACTCCACCGCGATCCCCGACGACCATGTCGAGATGGTCGAGGCGCGCCGGCGTGGTCTGCGGGTATTGCACCGGTCCGAGGCCCTCGCCGCGGCGATGGTCGGCCGGCAGGGCATCGCGGTCGCCGGCACCCAGGGCAAGACCACCACGACCTCCATGACCACCCTGGTGCTCCAGCACTGCGGCGTGGACCCGTCCTTCGTGATCGGCGGCGAGATCTCCGAGGCCGGCTCGAACGCCCACCACGGCAGCGGCGGGTACTTCGTGATCGAGGCCGACGAGAGCGACCGCTCGTTCCTGCGCTACCTGCCGTACGCGGCGATCGTGACGAACATCCGGGCTGACCACCTGAACACCTACGGCGACCTCGCCGGGCTGCAGGAGGGGTTCGTCGAGTTCTGCCACAACATCACCCCGGACGGCTTCCTGGTCGCCTGCGCCGACGACGAGGGCACCCGGGCGCTGACCACCCGGATGCGCGCCGAGGGACGCACCGTGCACACCTACGGCGAGGCCGACGACGCGGACCTGCGGCTGGTGGACCTGACCTCGTCCGCCGCCGGGGTGCGGTACGTCGCGGAACTCGGCGGCCGGTCCCTGGGCGAGGTGCGACTGCCCTCGCCGGGCCGGCACATGGGCCTCAACAGCGCGGCGGCCCTGCTCACCGCGCTGAAGCTGGACCTGCCGGTGGAGCGGATCACCGAGGCGCTCGCCGCGTTCCCGGGGGTGCGCCGGCGCTTCGAGCACAAGGGCACGGCCGGTGGCGTCCGGGTGTACGACGAGTACGCGTACCACCCGGTGTCGATGACGGCGGCGCTGAGCACGCTGCGCGACGTGGCAGGAGACGGTCGGCTGATCGTCGTCTTCCAGCCGCTGCGGCTGTACCGGACGCGGGAACTGCAGACCGAGATCGCGGCGGCCCTGGCACTGGCCGACGAGGCCCTCGTGATGGAGGTGTTCGGCCCGGGGGAGAAGCGCGAGCCGGGCGAGGGTGGCCGCGCGCTGCACGAGGCGGTCGGCCTGCCCGAGGACCGTAAGGTGTTCACCCCGTCCTGGTCGGACGTACCGGCCGAGGTGGTCCGACGGGCCCGGCCCGGCGACCTGGTCGTCACGATGGGCGCGCCGCCGATCTCGATGATGGGTGACGAACTGCTGACCGCTCTCGCCAACGGTGCCGTCGAGGCCCGATGAGCCCACGGCGTTCCCGCCGCGCACCGGCCCCGGCGGACCGTCGGGGCGAGCGTGCCGCGCCGCGTGGACGCTGGCGCCTGGTGCTGGCCCGGCCGGAGGCGGTGCCCGCCTCGTTACGCCGGTTCAGCGCCCGGGCCCGGCGGCACCGGCTCCGGGTGCCGCTGCTGGTGGGCGGCGCCGCGGTGGTCCTGGTGCTGGCCGGCGCGCTGGTCGTCTACCACACCTCGCTGTTCGCGGTGCGGACCGTACGGGTGGAGGGGAACCGGGTGCTGACCGCCGACCCGGTCCGGCGGGCCGCCGCGGTGTCCCCGGGTACCCCGCTGGCCGGCGTGGACCTGGCCGCCGTGGGCGACCGGGTGTCCCGGCTGCCCGCGGTCCGCGAAGTACAGGTGGACCGGGACTGGCCGGACGGTGTCGTGGTGCGGGTCACGGAACGTACCGCGGTCGCCGCGGTGCCGTGGCATGACCGGTACCGACTGCTGGACGCCAGCGGTGTCGCGTTCCGGGCGGTGCCCGCGAGGCCGCCCGCGCTGCCGGTGATCGTGGTGTCCCGTCCGACCCCCGACGACGAGTCGACCCGGGCGGCCCTACACGTACTGGGCGCGCTGACCCCGAAGCTGCGCGCCGCCCTCGGGAGGATCGAGTGCACGCGGCCGACCCGCCTGCGCCTGGTACTGCGTTCCGGTCGCACGGTCGTCTGGGGCGACTCGTCCCGCAGCGACCGCAAGGCCGCGGCGGCGACGGCGCTGCTCGACCGCGGCGGCCGCACCATCGACGTGAGCGCGCCGGATCTGGTGACGGTCCGGTGAGCGACGACCGGCGTCACGCGGGCCGTGCCCCAGCGTGTTTCGTCCATAGTGGATGATGTGAGGGGTGGTGTCCGGCTCGGCCGGGCACGACCGTGCCTGACCTCGTGCCGGCGAAGCTGGGCGACACGCCGGTTCGGGTGCTTGGCCGGGGCGTGTTCGCACCGTACGTTCCGGGGCAAGGGTGCAGGTTGACATAACTATAACCCTCTACTTGAGGGTGAGAGTTGAGAGCCTGCGGTCGGACCGGCGGGTCCGGCGACAGTGCGTACGGCGTCCATTCCGCCGCGGGGACGTAGCACGGCGAAGGGAAGGCAGACCGATGACACCTCCGCACAACTACCTGGCGGTCATCAAGGTCGTCGGCTGCGGTGGCGGCGGCGTGAACGCCGTCAACCGGATGATCGAGGTCGGACTCAAGGGCGTCGAGTTCATCGCGATCAACACCGACGCGCAGGCGCTGCTGATGTCCGACGCGGACGTCAAGCTCGACGTCGGCCGGGAACTGACCCGCGGTCTCGGCGCCGGCGCCAACCCGGACGTCGGCCGCAAGGCGGCCGAGGACCACCGGGACGAGATCGAAGAGGTACTCAAGGGCGCCGACATGGTCTTCGTGACCTGCGGCGAGGGCGGCGGCACCGGCACCGGTGCGTCGCCGGTGGTGGCCAGCATCGCCCGCAAGCTGGGCGCCCTGACCATCGGCGTGGTCACCCGGCCGTTCTCGTTCGAGGGCAAGCGTCGGCAGGTCCAGGCCGAGACCGGCATCGACGAGCTGCGCAACGAGTGCGACACGCTGATCGTGATCCCCAACGACCGGCTGCTGCAGCTCGGCGACCGCACGATGAGCATGATGGACGCCTTCCGGCAGGCCGACCAGGTGCTGCTGTCCGGTGTCCAGGGCATCACCGACCTGATCACCACGCCGGGTCTGATCAACCTCGACTTCGCGGACGTCAAGAGCGTCATGTCCAACGCGGGCTCGGCGCTGATGGGCATCGGCAGCGCGCGCGGCGACGACCGTGCGGTCGAGGCGGCGCAGAGCGCGATCTCCAGCCCGCTGCTCGAGCAGAGCATGGACGGTGCGCGTGGCGTGCTGCTGTCCATCGCGGGCGGGTCGGACCTGGGTCTGTTCGAGATCAACGACGCGGCCCAGCTGGTCACCGACGCGGCACATCCGGACGCCAACATCATCTTCGGTGCCGTCATCGACGACGCCCTGGGCGACGAGGTGCGCATTACGGTGATCGCGGCCGGGTTCGACGGGGGCACCCCGGCGTACAAGCCGCAGGCCGAGGTCGGTCGGAAGCTGCCGCAGCCCGAGGTCGCCACGCCGCCCCCGGCGCCGTCACCGGTTCCGTCGCC
>JBAUUM010000148.1:0-4832 GCA_049582705.1 Actinocatenispora sp. | reverse complement strand
GGTACCCGGAGGGTCCGGTCACCGGCTCCCGGTGCCGGGACTCCGCGGACAGTCGCGCGGTGGGCAACTCGCCCTCGCGGGACCCCGCGGACAGTCGCGCCGTCGGCATCTCGACGTCGTTCGGCCCGCCACGGTGCGGCTCGCCCTGCGACGTGGCGCCGGACTGTTCGGCGTTCGGCGGCCACGGGCTGATCCGGTATCCGTGGGAACCGGTACTGTCCGGCGCCGCCGGCTCTGGTCTGGTCGGCTCGTACACGGCACACCTCCCCGCCCGGGCTTACACGGTGTCGTCACCACCTGCCGGCGCAGCCACGCCGGAACTGCCGGATCGCTGAACATTCTTCCTGCCGACAACCGCCCCGCAATGCCGGCACCCGGCGTCAAGCCGCCCAGACGCATGGTCTACGTCACGCCAGCACCGCGCGGTACTGGTCTGCTCGCTGTCCGAAATGGCCGGTGTACCGTGGTAGCGAGAGTACTGGAGTGCCCGGAAACCCACCGAACCGGCAGCGAACTGCGCAATGGTCCGGCATCCGCTCCGTTAGGCTCACAGACAACACCGGCTGACGCGGGAGCCGGCCACCAGGTCGGTTCGCCAGCGTCGGTCCGAAGTGGTAGCCGGACCGCCGGAGCGAAGCGAGGACAGCGATGAGAGCAGACGCGAGGCAGCAGTCCATGCCACCCGGCTCGAGGCGCGAGTTCCAGATCCCCGTCCGGCGCGGGCACGCCATGACCTGCGACGCACGTCACGCCGTGGCCCGGAGCGCCGCGTGACCGGCAACGTCGGCCCGGGCTTCTCCGGCACCGAGTCCGTACGCACCCAGCCGGTGCGGATGCCGCGTTCCCAGCGCCGGGCGCAGTTGCTGGCCGCGGCGCAGGAGGTGTTCGTCGCGCAGGGCTACCACTCCGCCGCGATGGACGACATCGCCGAGCGCGCCGGGGTGTCCAAGCCGGTCCTCTACCAGCACTTCCCCGGCAAGCTGGAGCTCTACCTGGCGCTGCTGGACACGCACTGCGACGCCCTGGTCAGCCGGGTGCGTGACGCGATGGCGGCGACCACGGACAACAAGATCCGGGTGGCCGGCGCGATGCAGGCCTACTTCGACTTCGTGGACGGCGAGGGCGAGGCGTACCGCCTGGTCTTCGAGTCCGACCTGCGCAACGACCCGGCCGTGGCGGAGCGGGTGCAGCGGGCCGAGCGCAGCTGCGTCGAGGCCGTGACCGAGACGATCATGGGCGACACCGGCGTCTCCCGGGACCGGGCCGAGCTGCTCGCCGTCGGTCTGACCGGCGTGGCGGAGAACGCGGCGCGGTTCTGGCTCGCGTCGGAGCGCAGCGTGCCGAAGGCCGACGCGGTCGCCCTGGTCGCCGCACTGTCCTGGCGGGGCATCGCGAGCTTCCCGCTGCAGGGCGACACCCCGACCGACTGACCCGGGCACACGGCGACATCCGGCCGGACACGGTGCGCGCCTCCGGCCGGGCATCCGGGCACCGTCCGGTCGGGCGCCGTCCGGTCGGGCACCGTCCGGTCGGGCACCCTCCGGTCAGGCACCCTCCGGTCGGGCACCGTCCGACCAGCACCGTCCGAGCAGGCACACGGGTGGTACGCGCTCCGGCACGGCCCGGCATGCCAGGCGGCGGATGCGTCCGGCTCCGTGTCGGATACGCTTCGGTGCGCAGCATCGACGACGCGAGGAGGCGGCCGTGGAGGTCAAGATCGGCGTGCAGTACGCACCCCGCGAGCTCGTGCTGGAGAGCACGCAGACGCCTGCGGAGGTGGAGCAGGCCGTGAGTGACGCACTGGCCGGCAAGACGAGCGTGTTGTCCCTCGTGGACGAGAAGGGCCGTCGCGTCATCGTGCCCGTCGACAAGATCGCCTACATCGAGATCGCCGAGACCGGCGCCCGGCCGATCGGCTTCAGCGCGGGCTGACCGCCCGCTCCGCCTGCCGCGCGGGCATCCACCGCGCGGCAGGGCACCGCACCACGGGACGGGTCCGCCCAGGATCCACGGAACGCTGAGGCCTCACGGAACGCCGGGCCCCACGCGCCCGGCCGGGTCATCGCACGGCAAGTTCACCGCCGGGCACGCGGCCGGTCCCGGTCAGTTGTTGAGGCCCAGGCCGGTCATCCGGTCGGAATGCGCGGCGGTGAGCCGTTTGAACAGTTCCATCACGCCGGCCAGGTCGCCGGAACCGTGCAGGACCAGCATGGTCAGCTCGTCCCGTTCCGCCGCGACGCGCTGGGCCTGACTCAGCGCCTCGCCCATCAGCCGTCGGGCCCACAGCGCGAGCCGGTTGGCGAGCTTCGGGTCCGCCGCGATCGCCGCCCGGATCTCCCGGGACGCGAAATCCTCGTACCGGGTGTCGTGCAACACGTCGAGCACGAGTTCGCGGTCCCTCGACTGCAGCACATGCGCGACCTCGCGGTAGAAGTCGTCCGCGATGCCGTCCCCGACGTACGCCTTGACCAGGCCTTCCAGCCAGTCCCGTGGCTGGGTCTGGTCGTGGTACGCGTTGAGCGGCCCGACGAACGACGCCATCGCGCGCTCCGGGTCGACGCCGAGTTCGGTCAGTCGGGCGGCGAGCCGCTCGTAGTTGCCGATCTCCACCGCGGCCATCGCGCTGTGCATCGCCCGACGGCGCAGGTCCGGGGCGAGCCGGGCATCCGCGGCGATCCGGTCGAAGGCCACCAACGTGCCGTAGGCAAGCACCGCGAGCAGCGCCACGACCGACTCGTCGGGCGGTGCGGCACCGGTGGTGCCGTCGCCGTCCTGTACCGGGACCGCCTGGTCGTCGTTGGACCGATCGGACACTGTTTGCCTCCTCAACACGCGGGCAGCGCACGCGTACGGACGGCACGTTACCGCCTTGGTCCGTCCGAACGGCCCGCCGGCCGACCGTGCCGGCCCGTTTCGTGGCAGGCCCCGCAGGTGGCCCGGGCCCGTTCGGCGCCGGTCCGCCGGCGGCCCCCGACGGTCCCGTACGGGTCGGTCAGGTGGCCCCCGGACGGCGCGGAACGGACAGCGCGACACGGCCCCGGCCCGCCTGCGCGGCGGTCCGGGGCGCGAGCACGTACGATGGGTCCTGAAGTGGGGACAACGGACCCACCAGTAGACGCCACGGATACCCGCGACGCCACCCCGCCGCCGGTCCACAGCCGCTCAGGCGGCGCCGGCCCGGGTAGGCCTCGGCTCAGGTGGCACCCCGGCTCAGGCCGTCGGGTGCCGACCGGTCCCGGTAGTTGATTCCGCCAGCGGAGATCCGCCGGAAGCGACCACCCCCGGTCGCCGCCAGCGCCGTGGCGGGAGAGGGATACAACTGCGCGACAACATCGAGAGCGACGAACGTCCGGACCGGGAAGTCACCGCCGGCGAGAGCCAGACGGTTCCCGGAGACGTCGTCGCCAACACGACCGGGTCACGACGTGACCCACTGACAACCCACGATTCCCGGACCGACGACCGCCACGCCCATGATCATGACTCAGATGATCATGAAGACACAAATCCGGCGGACGAGGTGCACGAGCTGTCCGCCCGCGCCCCGGTGCGCGCCGACAGCCCGACGTTCCGCGAGCTCGGGGTGCGACCCGAGACGGTCGAGGCACTGGAGAAGGTGGGCATCGAGCACGCCTTCGCCATCCAGCAGGACGCGATCCCGGTCGCGCTGCGCGGCTCCGACGTGATCGGCCAGGCGCCCACGGGCACCGGAAAGACGCTCGGCTTCGGCGTACCGATCCTGCAGCGGATACTCGGCCCGGCCGAGGGCGCCGACGGGCGACCGCAGGCGCTGGTCGTCCTGCCGACCCGCGAACTGGGCCTGCAGGTGGCACGCGACATCGAGACGGCCGGCAAGGTGCGCGGGATCCGCGTGCTGCCGGTGTACGGCGGCCGGGCGTACGAGCCGCAGATCGACGCGCTGAAGACCGGCGTCGACGTGGTGGTCGGCACCCCGGGTCGGCTCCTCGACCTGGCCAAGTCGAAGCACCTCGTGTTCACCGGCACCCGGATCCTGGTCCTCGACGAGGCCGACCGGATGCTCGACCTGGGCTTCCAGGAGGACATCGAGAAGCTGGTCGGGATGCTGCCCACGGAACGGCAGACCATGCTGTTCTCGGCCACCATGCCGGACGCGATCGTCTCGCTGGCCCGCAAGTACCTGACGCGGCCGATGACGATCCACGCCACGCACACGGCGGAGACCGGGCCGAACCCGCTCACCGAGCAGTTCGTGTACCGCACCCACTCGCTGAACAAGGCCGAGGTGGTGGCGCGCATCCTGCAGGCCGAGGGCCGTAGCCTGACCATGGTCTTCTGCCGTACCAAGCGTGCCGCCCAGAAGCTCGCCGACGACCTGGACTTCCGCGGCTTCGCGGCGGCCGCGGTGCACGGCGATCTGGGGCAGGGCGCGCGAGAGCAGGCGCTGCGGGCGTTCCGCACCGGCAAGGTCGACGTACTGGTGGCCACCGACGTGGCAGCCCGTGGACTCGACGTGTCCGGGGTCACGCACGTGATCAACTACGACTGCCCGGAGGACCCGGACACGTACACGCACCGGATCGGCCGTACCGGTCGGGCCGGCGCCACCGGCGTCGCGGTGACGTTCGTGGACTGGGAGGACCTGCCCCGGTGGAAGCTGATCCACAAGGCGCTCGGCGCCGCGGTGGCAGATCCGCCGGAGACGTACCACACCTCCGAGCACCTCTACGCCGACCTGCACATCCCGGACGGCGTGCCCGGCACGCTGGCGCCCGAACAGCGCACCCGGGCGGGCCTGTCGGCCGAGAAGCAGGAGGACATCGAGCCGCACCACCGCGCGTCCGGCCGGGGCG
>JBAUUM010000147.1:0-17159 GCA_049582705.1 Actinocatenispora sp. | reverse complement strand
CGCGTGCACCGGCGCGCATGCGCAGCCCCGCGCCGCCAACCCACGCGTGCTCGTTCGCCAGCGACGGTGGCGAAGCGCGCGGCTGAGCCGGATCGGGCGGGTCCGAGGATGGGAACGGTACCGGCGGGACGTGATTCCGCCGACACTCCGTCGCCCCGAAAACGTGCGGCGGCCGGGATTCTGCCAGTAACCTCAGCGGTCCGGGACCACCGGCGCTGTCACGCATCCGGCCCGCAGCCGGCGCCGACCGTGACGACATGCCGTGGCGCGACACGCCGTACCGGGCCCGTTGCGGTCTCCCCACCTGCCCGTACGCCGTGTTCCGGTCCGTGCCTCGGCCGGTACGCCCCACCCGCCGGCTCGACGCGTCGAGCTCACCGGACCCCGGCGCGACGGCGCCCCGCGCCACGATCACCGGCAGCGCCATGTCCCACCGCTGCCGTACTCTCCGCTGCGTCAAACCGCGTGGCGTCCGATCCTCGACGCCACGCGGTTTCCGGTCACCAGCGAGCCCGGTGCCGGCGAACGGACGGCATCGCCGCGGTCGAGGTGCGGGAGACCGCGGCGACGCCGCCGGTACGCCGAGGTTCCGGGGCGTGCGGGCGACGTGGTCCGGACCCGGACCCGCCCGCACCCAGCGTCGAGAGGAGGCAGGGACGTCGCCCGCACGGTCGACGTCCCGACGGCGGATGAGTGTGCAGCCGGCGTGTCCCGCGTTCCCGTGCGGTCCCCGCACACCGACCGGGGCACACCACCCCGCATCGGACTTCCCGCGGCCGATGGCGGCCCCAGGCGTCGGTCGGCGGCCGGCAGGAGGGCCCGCGTGCTGACCGCCCGGAGCCTGCTCACGGCGTACACCATGGACAGCGTTCCGCTGCATCCCGACGCGCAGCTCATCCGGGACCGGCTGGCCGCCCGTCCCGACCACGACCCGATCCCGCTGTCCATCGGCTGTCCCGGCTTCACCGGCGGTCAACCACCGGCGGGGCTGCGTGCCTACCTCGCCGAGGCGCCCCGCTACACCAACGGCTACCAGTACTCGAGCCTCGGCCTGCCGGAGGCCCGACGGTCGATCGCCGACCACCTGGTCGCCGACCAGCGGCTCGCCGAGCACGCCGACCCGGGCCGCGACCTGGACGTCGCGCTCACCTCGCACGGCACCCGCTCGGCGATGCGCGACTTCGGGCGGTGGCTGCTGGCCCAGCACCCATCCGACCCTCGTACCCCGGTGGCGTTGTGCGCCACGCCGAGCTGGGACTACGCCGGCCCGCTGGAACCCCTCGGCTACCAGCTGCGGTACTGGCCGCTGCGCGCCGAGAACGGCTGGCGGCCGCACGCCGACGACCTGCGCGACGCGCTCGCCGCGATCGACGCCGACGAGCGGTCCCGGCTCGCGGTCGTCATCGTCAACGCGCAGCACAACCCGACCGGCCGGTCCTGGCCCGCGCACCTGCTGCGGGAGCTGTACGAGGCCGCCCACCGTCGCGGCGCGGGCGTGCTGCTCGACGACCCGTACTACGCGATACACACCAACCATCCGGACGCCGCGCCGTCCTCGGCGCCCCGGGAACTGCTCGCGACGCTGTACGCGGAGCCGGGTGCGGCGAGCGACACCGCCCGCCGGCACTGGTGCGCGGTCCGGTCGTTGGGCAAGCAGTTCGGGGTCAACGGGTGGGGCGTGGGCACCGTCACCGCGCACCCGGACACCCTCGCCGACCTCGCCGACCTGGCGTTCCAGTGGACCTTCCCGGTCGGCGCGGACCGGCAGTGGGCGATGGCCCGCTGGCTGGCCGACCCCGGCGCCGCCCGCTGGCTGGCCGACCAGCGGGGGCAGCTGAGCATCAAGCGCAACGCGCTGGCCACGAGCCTGCGGGCGCTGGGTTGGCCGGCGGAGGCGGTCACCGTCGGAGAGTGCACCCCCTACGCCCTGGTGCGCGTCCCGCCGGGCTACCAGGCGCTGCCGGACGGGGCGCAGCGGTGGCGGCACGACCTGTGGGACGCGACCGGCGTACTGCTCTCGCCGGCCACCGTCGAGCATCCCGAGCTGGACGTGCCGTACCTGCGGATGTACCTGGGGACCAGCCCGGCGGTACTGCACGAGGCGCTCGGTCGGCTGCGGCGAGCGGGGGTCAGCTACCACGCCGAGCCACGGCCCGTACTGCCCCGACCGAGGACCGGCGCCGCCGTCGCCGACCGCGCCGGGACCGGGAGTCCCGTGGGCACGGTTGCCGGGGCCGCCGCGCTGGCCCGAGTACCGGTGGCCGGAGTCGCGGCGGCCGACGACGCGGCACGTCGGCGGGCACGTGCGCGCACCCGACAGGACGCCGCGCAACTGCTCCGCGAGCTGGCCGCCACCGCGTATGACCCGACGGACCAGGCCATCGTGGAGTCCGTCGCCGACTGGTTCCGACCCAACTGGTACGTCGAGGACGACCGGCCCGCCGGGGCCGGTGCCGCCGCGACGGCGCTGCTCGACGCCGCGCACACCGCCCGGTGGGACCACCACGACGAGGTCCCGGACGACGCGATGCTGACCGTGCCGCCGCTGCGCGTGCCGGACCGGGCGTCGGTGCTGCTCGACGCCATCGCGCGGCACACGCACCCGGACAGCGCCGCCGCACTGGCCGCCGTGGGCGCCGCACTCGCCGACGACACCCACCGCGTGGTGGACGTGGCGATCGGGGAGTACCTGCACGCCAGCACGATGCGTGACCTCGCCATCCCGCAGCAGCCCGCGTGCCAGCCCGGCGCGGGCACGCTCGCCGGGCCGTCGAGGCCACCGTCGGCACTGGTGACCGGTCGACCCGAGGAGGGCTGAGGGCGCGCCGACTACAGGCCGGTGTGCAGCCGCAGCAGCAGGCGGTGCAGGGTGTCGCGGTCCCGTGCGGTCAGCGGGGCCAGGATGTCCTCCTGGACGGCGGCGGCATCGGCGGTGAGCGCCGCCAGGGTCGTGCGACCCTCGGCGGTGACGGTCACGAGGACCTGCCGCCGGTCCGCCGGGTTCCGTTCCCGCGCAACATATCCACCCCTCTCCAGCTCGTCGACGACCTTGGCGGTGTCGCTGACGTGCATGCCGAGACGCTCGGCGAGCTGGTGCTGGGCGTGGGCACCGACGTCGGCGAGCGCGGCGAGGATCGCCATGTGCCACAGGCGCATGCCGCGGTCGGCCAGTTGGGCGGCGTGCCGGCCGCGGGCGGCCTTGCCCACCGTGGACAGCAGGTACGTGGTGAGCGCGGTCAGGCTGGGTGGCGAGGTCGTGGACACCCGGCTCATTGTAGGGTCAGACCTATAGTTGGTCGAGACCTAGGATAGGAACCTCCATGGACGCCCTGCACCCACGACTGTTGGTCGAACACTTCCCCAGGAGCTTCCGCTTCTACGACGCGGTACTGCCCGACCTGTTCGGCGCGACGCGTACCCGCGGCGACGCGCGGGGCCCGTACGCGAGCTGGGACCTGGGCGACGAGGGCATGCTCACCCTCTTCGACCGGGCGGTACTGGCTGCCGCCCTCGGCACCGCCGGACAGTCCGACGACTCCCCGGCCGGGGACCGCGCGATGCTGGTCAGCCGGGTCGCCGACGTTGACGCCGGCTATGCGATGTGCGTCGCGCACGGCGCCACCCCCGTGACGCCACCGACCGCCCGCCCGGACTGGGGTCCGACCATGCGCACCGCGCACCTGCGCGACCCGGACGGCAACCTGTGGGAACTCCAGTCGTACTGAGGCGCTTCAGGCGCTCGGGCAACCCGCGTCCCTGAAGTGCGACGAGATGTCCGGCGGCACGTAACCGTCGCAGTACCCGTCCGAACCCAGGTTCAACGCCACCCAGTACGAACGCGCCTCGTAGTAACCGAAGACGATGCCCGTCGCCTGCCCCTCCGGGTCATCCCCACGCACCGTCACCGCGACTGCATAACCGCGGTAGCACTCCACGTCCGTCAGGTCGTCCGGCTCACCCAGACGACGATAGATCTCACTCTCCCGCAACGCCGCCAACAACGTCCCCGCTGTCACCGGACACCCGTCCGACACCGCCGATCCCGACGGCGTACCGCTGGCCGACGGCGGTGCCAACACCCCGCCCGGGCCGGCACGGCCATGCCCGGACGGGGGTACCGACGGCGTCCGGGCGCTGGCCGTGTCTCGTGCGCCGGAGTACACCGACGGATGAGGGATCTTCACCGTGAGGACGCCGCCGAGGCCGACGACGGCGCAGACGACGGTTGCCACACACGCGCCGACCAGCCGTCGCCGGGTCATCCGACGCGACACGCGCAGGGACCGCTCGTACAGGTCCGCGCCGGGGCCGGCCTGCTCGGCCAGGTCCGCCAGCCCGTGCCGTAACCGCTCCAGCTCGCTCATCGCAGCGCTTCCTTCCGTTCCCGCTGTTCGTGAAGCTCCGGAACGAGAACACGCAGCCTCGCCAACGCCTTGCTCGTCTGACTCTTCACCGTCCCCACCGAGCAGTGCAGTACCGCCGCGGTCTCGGCCGCCGAACGATCCTCCAGGAAGCGCAGTACCAGGACGGCGCGCTGCGCGCGGGTCAGGCCCGCCAGGCCGCGCTGGAGACTCAACCGCAGATTCACGTGCGAGGCGTGGTCGCCGTCCGGATCGGCGATGTCGGGCGACGCGTCGAGCGGTGTCTCGGTCAGCCGCCTCCTCCGCCGCCAGCGGCTGATGTGCAGGTGGTACATGGCCGTTCGGGTGTACGCCTCGAAGTGCCCCTCCGCGACCAGCCGGCGGCGAGCACGGTGGGTGCGTGCCAACGCGTCCTGCACCAGGTCCTCAGCCAGATGCTGGTCACCGGTGAGCAGGTACGCGGTCCGCAGCAGCGCCGGACTTCGGGAGTGCACGAAGTCGGCAAAACTGGTGTCCTCGTTGTCATCCATTCGACCGCGTCCCCCGCAGAACGATCTTGGTCAGGAACACACCACCCTTCCAGACGTCGGCAACCGACCCGCAGGCGCCACCGCGGCACCACCCGCCCGCATCGCGCACCGGCCGCGGGTCGGGATCCCGGAAACGGACGGTGATCCCGGCCCGCGACACGCCGGTGTCAGAGTGCGGTACGGCTCAGCCTCGCGCGCCCGGGGCTTCAGGCAGTTCGAGGTTGTACGCCCCGGGCTCGTGCCGCTCAGGTGCTGGGGCAACTCGTGTCTTTGAAATGCGCCGCGACATCCGCTGGCACATAGCCATCGCAGTATCCCAACGAACCCAGATTCAGGGCCCGCCATGCCGAATCCGGCTCGGAATAACCGAACAGGATGCCCGGCGCCTGATATTCCGGATCGTTGTCCCGTCGCACGGCCCCGGCAACCGCATAGCCCCGGTAGCACTCCACATCCTTCAGATCATCCGGATCACCCGAACGACCGTAGATGTCGCTCTCCTTCAACGCCGCCAACAACGTCGCCGCGTCCACCGGACACGGGTCCGACGCCGCCGATCCGGAATCGCCGCTGGGGCTCACGGTCGGGCTGGCCGACGCGGAACTCCGCGAGGACGGCGTGCCGTTTCCGGACGACTGCGCTCCGTCGGCAGAGCCACCGAGATCGCACGCCGTGGACAGGGCCAACAGCCCGGCGCCCACCGCAGCGAGCACGACCACGCGTAGCCGGCCGGACGCCAGGGCGGCACGCCGACCGTTGACCGTGCTGAGTCCGGTGCGACCACCGAGGCCGTCGACCGTGTGTCGAGAAGAGGGATGTGCTGGTGATTCGTTGTCCATACCAGGGCACACGCCACATTCGAAGACTCGGTTGCCGTCGATGCCGAGATGTTTCACCGAATGCGCCAAGCGCGGCCCGACCGTGACCACGTCTCTACCCTCGCCGCCCGACCCCCGACCCCCGACGCCCGAGCCCCGAGCCCCCGGGCCGCCGTCGCCCGGCGGCCCGGATCAGGACCACGCACCCCGGGTCACGGCCGCGTGGTGGCGTCCGTCCCCGCCGGTACGGGCGCGGGCGGCGGCTCGACCAGCGGTTCGAGACGTCGGGCCGATCCGGTACGGAGCCGTCCGACGAGCCGGGCGAGGGCCGGTTGGCCGAGGAACACGCCGAGCAGGGCGAGCCCCAGCCCGGTGACCTGCCGCGCGCTGAGGATCTCGCCGGCGGCGAGCGTACCGAGCAGGACACCCGTGACCGGGTTCAGCAGACCGATGAGCCCGACGGTGCCGGCGCTCAGCCGCCGCAGCCCGCTGAACCAGGCCACGAAGGCCAGGGCGGTGGACACGACGGTGACGTAGCCGAACCCCAGCAGCGCCGGTGTACCCACCGCCGGCGGCGCACCCTCCACCACCACGGCGATGGGCGCGATCAGCAGGGCACCGGCGATCAGCTGCCACGACGTCGAGGACAGGACGTTGACCCCGGTCCCCCAGCGCTTCGCGAGTACATAGCCGGTGGAGGACATCGCCATGGCGGAGAGCGAGGCGAGTACGCCCCAGGGGTTGATGGTCCCGGTGCCGGCGAGCAGCATGACGCAGACGCCGGCCATCCCCACCCCGGCACCAGTCAGTGGCAGCACGCGCGGACGCTCGGACAGCAGTGCCCAGGCGATCAGCATCATGACCAGCGGCGAGGTCGCCATGATCGTGGCGGCGATGCTGGAGGGCAGCAGTTGGGCCGCGATGTACACGAGGGTGAAGAAGGTGCCGAAGTTCAGCACCCCGAGCACGAGCGACTTCCACCACCACGATCCGCGCGGTAGCTCCCGGCGGACCGCGAGCAGCAGCAGACCGGCGGGCAGTGCCCGCACCACCGACCCGTACAGCGGGTAGTCGGCGGGCAGGAAGTGCTGCGTCACGTAGTAGGTCGTCCCCCACGCCACCGGTGCCACCGCGGTGAAGAGTGCCCAGCGCAAACTAGCTTCCATGGAAGATATTGTATCTTCCTTGGAAGGTAAGATGCCAGCCATGACCGGTTCGCACGACCACGTGGCCCGCATCCAGGCGGAATGGCGCCGGGAACGCCCCGACCTCGACGTCGGCCCGCAGGGCGTCATCGGCCGGCTGCACCGTCTCGCCACGTTCCTCACCGACGAACTCTGCGTCGTCTACCACGACCACGGGCTCGGCGAAGGCGACTTCGACGTGCTCGCCGCGCTCCGACGCGCCGGCGAACCGTACGAACGCGCTCCCGGGCAGCTCGCCGACTTCACCATGGTCACCACCGGAGCGATGACCAAGCGCATCGACCGGCTGGAACGGGCCGGGCTGGTCACCCGGCGGATGAGCGAACACGACGGGCGAGGGCGGGTCGTGGCGCTCACCGCCGCGGGCCGCGACCTCATCGACCGGGCGTTCACCGAACACATGGCCAACGAGCACCGGCTGCTCGGCGCCCTCACCGCGCGCGAGGCCAGCCAGCTCGAAACCCTGCTCACCAAGTGGCTGGCCCAGTTCGAGTCCCCCGCCGACGACGAGCCGGAAGCCACAAGGAGCGGGCGGGCCGGCCGCTGACCACAGAACACCTGCGCCACAACGCATCCCGACCGATCGCGCAGCGGTTACGGCTTGATGGCCCGGGTGGCGAAGTAACCAGGCATGTACCGGGCGGTGGCATCCGCATGGTGCGGGGCTTCCTCGAAGTGGGTCAGCACGAAGCCTGCCGCGAGCTGGCCGCCGATCTGCCCGGCGAGTGAGTGGCTGTATTCGATCGGACCGGTCCCGTACGAGCGCTGCCGCTCGGCGTCTGGTAGATCAAGGCTGCTGAACGGGAGCTGATGGCGCACCATGAGCTCACCCCGCTCCTCCAGCGCCGTGATGTCGAAAATGAAAATGTCAGGGTTCAGGAACCCGGCCATCAAGATTCCGCCCGGGCGCAGCACGCGGAACGACTCCCGCCAGACCGGTGCAAGATCGGGGCAGAACACGGTGGACACCGGGTTGAAGACGACATCGAAGCTGGCATCGGGGAACACGCTCAGGTCGCGCATGTCGCCGAGCACGGTACGGACGGCCAGCCCCTCGCGGGTGGCGACCTCCCGGTCGCGGCCCAGTTGCCGCGGCGAGTTGTCCAGCACCGTCACGGTCGCACCCGCTGCCGAGAGCACCGGCCCCTGCTGCCCTCCGCCGGAAGCCAGGCACAGCACCTCGGCGCCGACCAGTTCGGCCGGAAACCAGCCGCGCGGCACTGCCTGGTAGCCGATCAGGACGACGGACCAATCGCCGCCCCGTGCCCGGGCGATGACCTCCGGCCCGGCCGGCTGGGTCCATTCGTTGCTGTTCTCCACCTCGCGGTCCCAGGCGGCACGGTTGTACGCCACGGGATCAATGCTGTCCACCACAACGGCAAAGCTTAGGGGCTGACACAAACGCAGACGTTGCCCGTCACGACACTGGCGGCCCGTACGGCCGCACAGGGCGTTCCCACTGGCATGATGTGTGCCATGACCCGCACCGCCCGTCGCATGTTCGAGCTCCTGGAGCCGATCTGCCTGGTCACCTTCCTCGCGGACGAGTGCAACGAGGAGCTGGCCGCGCTCGGCCACCGCACCTACTGGGACGGCTACTTCGCCAGCCGCGCCGCGCCGCTGGGGCGGGTGCCGGCGCAGGTCGTGCACGCGGCCTTCTACAACTTCGCCGACGGGGAGGCCGCACGGCACATCCCGAGCGCGTGGGAGACGATCCCACCCGAGGCGTCCCTCGCCGCGCGGGAGCGGGGCAGCGCGGCCTCCGTACGGCGGATCCTCGGCGACGAACTGGCCGACTCCCCGGGCCTGGAGCGCGCCGCCGACCTCACCACCAAGGCGGCCACGAGCGCGCCCACGGCAGGCCGGGTGATGTACGCCGGGCTGCGCAGCCTTCCGGTACCGAGCGACCCGGTCACCCGGCTGTGGCATTCCGCGAACATGCTGCGCGAGCACCGCGGCGACGGGCACATCGCCGCTCTCGTCGGTGAGCGCATCGGCGGCACGGAGTCCCATGTGCTGTCCGCGCTGGAGATGGGCATCCACCCTCCGGAGTCGTTCGGGCGCATCCATCATCTGCCGAAGAAACGGCTGGCCGCAGTCATGGACGGCCTGCGCGAGCGCGGGCTCGTCGACACCGACGGCCGGTTCACCGACGCCGGCCGCCAGGCCAAACAACGCATCGAAGCCCGGACCGACGAACTCGCCGCCGCCCCGTACGACGCCCTCACGCCAGCAGAGATCGACGAACTGGTCGCCGAACTCGAACCGATCACCGCGACGCTGGTGGCTGCGGGGATCCCCATGCCGAGTAGTGGCTGACGGGCCGCCGTCCGTACGGCGTGGGTGGCATCGTAGGTCGAAGGCCCGGAGGCCGGGTCGCGATCGTCGACGGCGGGCTCGTCCCGACCCGGGTTGCCGCCACGCGGCACGGGGCGAGAACGTGTATCCGGTTAGATGGCCCGCATGACATTGCCCGAGACCTCGGAGCTGACCGTCCACGACGGACGGATCCTTCGCTACTGTCTGTACGGCCCGGCGGATGGGGCTCCGGTGATCTGGCACACCGGAACTCCCAGTAGCCGATGGAGGTGGCCCCGCCTCGTCGAGGCGATGGAGCAGAGCACGCTGCGCGTGCTCGTGTACGACCGCCCGGGGTACGGCGGATCGAGCCGCCGACCGGGACGAATCGTGGCCGACGCGGTGAACGACGTACGAGCCCTCGCCGACGCTCACGGCTGGGCACGGTTCGCGATCTTCGGCGGCTCGGGTGGTGGTCCGCACGCGCTGGCCTGCGCCGCACTGCTCGCCGACCGGGTCACCCGTTGTGCCGTGCTCTCCGGCACCAAACCGGCCGAGGGTGGCCAGCCTGCGTGGGAAGAGTCCGAGTTGCGGTCCCGGCTCGCCGAGATCGCGGCGGAGGTCATGCAGAAAGTCGATGCCGGCGGCCCCGAAGTACCGACGGTTCCCGGGCCGCCGGCCCGCACCGACCCGGACGCCATGACGCGCATCCGCGCAACGTTCCTGCACAGCATGACGGCTGGGTCGACGACAGCCTCGCCCTCGCTCGACCATGGGGCTTCGAGCCGGAAGCGATCACCGTGCCGGTCGGCATCTGGCGAGGAACCGACGACCCCCACGTTCCCTCTGCACACGCCGACTGGCTGCTCGCCCACATCCGTACCGCGCAGGCTCACGTGTACGCCGGAGGACACCTACCCGACACGGACGTCTACCGGCAGATCTACGAATGGCTGCACGCCGCCGCGTGACCGGGACCGCGCGACGCGGCGAACGACGATCGCGGGTCCCGCCGACGGTGCGCGGCGGCGCATCGCACGGGCGACGCCGGCAGCACCGTGTACGGCACCGGGTCGCGGTGGTGCCCGGTCAGAGGTCCAGAATCAGGTCGGTGTCGGGTTGTGAACAGCAGATGAGCACGGTGCCGTCCGGTGGCGGTTCGAGCGGGTCGGGACGGTAACGGACGTTGCCGGTGAGTACCGCGGTCTGGCAGGTGTGGCAGACCCCGGTACGGCAGGACCACCGCGTCGGTACGTCGCACGCCTCGGCGAAGTCGAGCACGGTCGCGTACCGGTCGTTCCACGGCACGCTCAACCCGCTGCGGGTGAAGGTGACGCGGGGACCCGTGCCGGCGGCGCCCTCGGGTGGGTGCGGCTGGACGGCGGCGGCGTCGGCGATGCCGGGGTTGATGGCGGGCAGCGCGCCGAACAGTTCACTGTGGATGCGGTCGGCCTCCACGCCGAGCGCGGTGAGCGCGGTACGCATGGCGGTCATGAACCCGTCGGGGCCGCAGAGGTAGGCCGCCGCGGTGGCGGGCAGGCCCAGCGTGGCCAGGGCCTGCTGGTCGAGCCGACCGGACCTCGCGGGCGGCGCGGGGCGCACGGCCGGGTCCACCGCCGTGTAGTACACGTACTCGTGGCCGTGGTCGAGGCTGGTCAGCAGGTCGTGCGCCTCGGCCGCGAAGGCGTGTTCGGCGGCGGAGCGGGCGGTGTGCAGCCACCAGACGTGGCGGGTGCTGCGGGCCACGGCGAGCGCGTGCAGCATCGCCAGCACCGGGGTGACGCCGATGCCGGCGGACAGCAGGACCACCGGCGTGGCGTCGTCGTCCTCGGGCAGCTCGAACTCGCCGCGGGGCGCGGCCACGTCCAACGTCGCCCCGGGACGCAGGTGGCCGCCGTGCAGGTAACCGCTGGCCACGCCGTGCCGCTCACGTTTGACGCTGATCCGGTACTCGGTGTCCGACGGCGCCGCCGACAGCGAGTAGCTGCGTACCGGGGCGGGATCGGCGGCGCCGGCGACCCGCAGGGTCAGGTACTGGCCGGGGTGGGGTCGCGGCAGCCGCGCGCCGTCGGCGGCCGTCAGGTAGATCGACGTCACCGTGTCGGTCTCGGCCTCGACCCGTGCGACGCGCAGCGCTCGGAAGCCGACCCAGCCGCCGGGTTCGGTACCGATGGGCGGCCCGGGGGTCGGCGCGTCGGCCGGTGCCGGGTGCTCGGCGGCGTCGAGCAGCTCGTGGAACGACGCCTGCCAGCCGGGGCTGAGCGCGGGGATGTCCACGGCGTGACGGAGCTGGTCCAGGTCCCGGTCCGGCAGGTACAGCAGCGCGTCGGCGGCGGCGACGCTCATCCGGTGGCGGCCGACGCGGGTACGGACGATCTCGTCGCCCGCCTCGACCGGGCCTTCGGTGATGACCCGCAGGTAGAAACCGGGCCGGTGGTGGGCGACCAGCAGCGACGGCATCTCGGGTACGCCCAGCCGCATGCCGACCCGGAAGCAGGTGACGCGCGGCTGGGTGACCTCGAACTCCGCGCCACCGATGCGGTACCGGTCGCCGATGTGCACCTCGTCGTCGGGCAGGCCGTCGACGGTGAAGTTCTCCCCGAAGTGGCCGTACTCCAGGTCGTCGCGGCCCAGGTGCTGCCGCCAGTGGTCGTAGGACTCGCGCTGGTACACGAGTACGGCACGGATCTCGCCACCGTGGCCGGCGAGGTCGCCCTGCCCGTCGCCGTCGACGTTAAGAGTGCGGACCATGCGCGGGCCGGCCACGGGGCGCTTGTAGATGCCGGTGTGGACGGTCCTGCCCTGCCAGGGCACGTCGGCGGGCATGCCGACGTTGAGCGACAGTAGGCGTGCCACATCCGCCAGCCTAACCGCCAGAGCACTGCCGACAGGGTGTCCGCACCCGCGCGCGGTCAGTCGATGGTGTGGCCTCCGTTGACGGTGATTCGTTGGCCGGTGAGGAAGCCGGCACCGGCGGAGGCGAGGAACGACACGGTGTCGGCAATGTCGTCAGGTGCGCCGAGGCGACCGATGGGTACCTCGGCGAGGTAACGCTGGAGTTCCTCGACCGGCGTGTCCGCGTGTCGCTCGACGGGTACCCAGCCCGGCGCGACCATGTTGACCGTGATGCCGTCGGGGCCCAGTTCGCGCGCCCAGGAGCGGGTCAGGCCCAGTTGCGCGCCCTTTGCCGAGACGTACGCGGACATGCCCGGAAGTGCGCGTTCGAACATGTCGGACCCGATCTGGATGACGCGTCCGAAGCGGTGGGCCTTCATGGTGGGCAGTACCGCGCGCAGCAGCAGTGTCGGGCTCTTGACGAAGAACAGCAACTGGTCCAGGTGGTCCTGCCAGGTCAGGTCCTCGACGGCGACGGATGGTTGCGGGCCGGTGGCGTTGACCACCAGCGCGCTGACGGGCCCGAGCTTCCGGGTGATGCGGTCCACCATGTCGACGACGGCCGTCTCGTCGGTGACGTCGGCGGCGAACGCTTCCGCGGTGCCGCCGGCACCGCGGATGTCAGCCGTGACGCGGTGGGCGAGGTCGGCCCCGGAGCGGTAGTTGACGGCGACGGGCCAGCCGTCGACGGCGAGGCGGCGAGCGATGGCCGCGCCAAGCCCGCGCGACGCTCCGGTGACGAGGGCGACGCCTCGTGAGTTCATCGGACCCTCTTCTCCGGGTGCGCCGGTGCCGGGTGTTACGCGGGGCGGGACGGCTTGCGACGTCGGCGCAGTTTGTCGCCCGTCGCGGGCAGCGGCACCCTGCGTACCTCCTGGACCCGGATCATGAACCGGTACTCGCGGGCGGCCGGATGCCAGAGTTCCTCGAACGGACCCATCACCTCACCGCCGATGCCACGACGGCGGGCACGCTTCCCCACCCACATGATGCCGCCGAAGACCACGGCGAAAGCGGCAGCCAACGCGAGAAAGCTCAGTACCGCCACAAGCACGTCCACGTCACCAGGCTAGCGTCCTGCCGCCAGAAACCGCACCGGCACAGCTCGCCCCTCGGGAGACGCCAGCTGCGGACAAGCCCACGCCGGATAGATCGTCAGGAGTTGACTTGAGCAGATGATGTTGTCTGTGCGCGCCGACCGCAATGCCCTGGACTACACCATGCCCGTCGCGGACTGACCCATGACCGACACCGACCGCCGGGCCGCGAACGAGCCGACCGCCGTCCAGGTACGAACCGACGCGGACATCCCGGCGTGCGTCCGGGCCCTGGAGGAGGTCCACCGGTCGGACGGCTATCCGGTTGAGGGAGTCGAGCATGCGGAGCGCTGGCTCTTCCCGGACCAGTTGCTGCAGGCATGGGTGGTGGGCCGACCCGATGAGGTCGTCGCACACGCCGCGGTCTGCCGGCCGGACGGCGAAGCCGCGGTCTCGATGCTGATCGACCAGACCGACCTTCGCGAGGATCAGATCGCGGTCGTGGCCCGGCTCTTCGTCGTACCCACAGCCCGCGGCCGGGCACTGGGAACGGCTCTCGCCCGGGCCGCGATGGACTACACCCGGAACTGCGACCGGCACGTGGTCTTCGACGTCATGGCCAAGGACAAGGCGGCGATCCACCTGTACGAAAGCCTCGGCTGTGTCCGCCTCGGTACCACGATGCACGCCTTCGGGGACAACCGGCAGGTGCCCGCGTACTGCTACGCCGCACCCGGCGTGCTCCCGAGCTGACCGCCAGCACGCGGCCTCACTCGGTGACCAGCCGGACGATCGCCAGTACGCCGATGATCACGATGATCACGCGCAGGACGGGCGCCGGGAGCCGGCGTCCGATCTTCGCGCCGAGCAGGCCGCCCAGCGTGGAACTGACGGCGAGGATGCCGATGACCGGCCAGCTGACCGGCGCGACGACGGCGTAGATCGCACCCGCCACGAGGTTGACCACGGCGGTCAGTACGTTCTTGAACGCGTTGAGCCGTTGCAGCGGTTCGGCGAGCAGCAGTCCCATGACGCCGACCAGCATGATGCCCTGCGCGGCGGTGAAGTACCCGCCGTACACCCCGACGAGGAAGATGAGCACGTACAGCAGCGGCCCGGATCGTGGCTCGCTGGTCCGTCTCCGCAGTCGCCGGGTGATCAGCGGCTGGACCGCGACGAGCAGGACCGAGATCCCGACCAGCCCCGGCACGATGACCTCGAAGGCCTTGTGCGGCAGCGACAGCAGCAGCACGGTGCCGCCGATGGCGCCGAAGAACGACGCGATCGCGTAGCGGATCAGGCGGTCGCGCTGGCCGGGCAGCTCATGCCGGTACCCGTACGCGCCGGTGATCGAGCCGGTGATCAGCCCGACCGCGTTGGAGGTCGTCGCGGTCACCGGCGGGTAACCGAGCGCAACGAGGACCGGGAAGGTCACCAGGGTGCCGGAACCGACCACCGTGTTGATCGTGCCGGCCCACAGACCGGCGAATGCGATCAGTACCGCTTCCCACCACGCCATGGCGGCAACGTTACGACCGATGCCAGTACCGCGCGCAGTGCGCAATCCGCCAGGTGAGACTTTGTCCACACGGCCGGTCGAACTGAGGACGGCTCACGCTCGGCGTCGACGGCGGCGCCCGGTGGTCTCCGGTACTGCTCGGCGCCGAGCAGTACCGCCGGACCGGCTAGAAGGCGGAGATCACCCCGGAGCGTTCGGCGCGGGTCAGCGCGCCGATCATCGCGGACTGGCCGCGGCGGCGCACGGCCAGGCGCACCAGCAGGTCACGTACCGGCGCGAAGACCTCGTCCGGGAACTCCGGGGTGGGTACGCCGACACTGAGCGCGAGGTCGTCGCAGTGGACCACGATCTCCAGCATGCGGGTGAGCAGGAAGTCGTCCCGACGCATCGACCAGCCCTGCCACGGGATCAGCAGGATGTCACCGGCACCGCCGCCCGCGAGCATCTCCCGTACCGACTCCACGGCTGCGGCGGCGCGTTCCCGGAGGGCCGCCACACCCTGCGCCGCCTCGGCGTCGTCGGTGCTGCGGTCGTTGGGCGGGTCGTCGGGCGAGGTCGTCGTCACCCAGGCGGCGCGCTCGTAGTGCACGTCGGCGGAGTCCAACGGCGGGATGTCGGACGCACCCGGGAGGAGGGCCGCCGCTCGAACCGCCTGCCGCCCCAGGTGGCAGGCCAGCGCCCCGACGGACATCTTCGGCAGCACGCTCGGACCCGACCACTGGTCGGCCACCTCCGGCCGCTGGATCAGCTCCAGCGCGAGCGCTCCGGCGATCAGGAACGCCGCGTCCAGGCTGTCGACATGATCATGCACCGCACCATCGTGCCAGCCCACTCGGCAGAGATCAACGGACTTTCGCGCTGTCGGGCCGCCACCCGCCCGACCCGAGGCGGCTCGCCGGTACCGCTGCGCGGGTTTGCGTGAACAATCTCCCGCCGATACGGAACTCGGCGGCGAGAACGCGTCAGGGCTTCTCGGCGTAGGCCACCACGTACTCGTCGCAGTTGAACAGCGCACTCCACTGGCTCTCCTCCAGAGGTGTCACCCGGGCGCGCTCCACGGCCTCGCGGACCTTGTCGACGGTGGTGGCGGCGGGATCGCGTTCCACCGCCGTCATGCCCCGCAGCGCGACGATCGCGGTGTTGACCCCGGGGTAGACGTCCGCGCCGATGGAGTCCAGCCACTCGTTCTTGAAGCCCGCGTCCGCCAGCTCCGACAGGTAGCGCTGCGTCGTCCAGACGTTGGCCTCCGGGAAGGCGATCTGACCCCGCCAGTACCGATGACGCAGCCGTCGGCGCAGCCCCACCCCGGACTCCCGGTCCGACTTCTGGCACATGTCCGCCATGACCAGCCGGCCGCCCGGCCGCAGCACCCGGAAGGCCTCCCGCAGGAAGTCACGGCGCGTACGGAAGTGCATCGCGGACTCCAGCGCGAACACGACGCTGAACGTGTCGGCGTCGAAGGGCAGCGCCGTCGCCGAACCCTCCTGCAGGTGGACCACGTCGTCCAGCCCCGTGAGCCGTACGCGCTCGCGGCCGACCCGGACCTGGTTCGGGGTGATGTTCACCCCGGTGATGCGCGCGGGCCGGTACTCCTCCGCCCACAGCAGGTCCTGGTCCGCGTACCCGAAGCCGCAGTCCAGCACGGTGTCCTCGGTGCCGAGCCGCGCCGTCTTCGCCAGCAGGTGCGCCATCTGCGACTGGGCCGCCTTGAACAGCTCACCCACCCGTTCGGCGTTGTTCTCGTCCACGCGTTCCACGTCGTGCCAGTAGCCCAGGTTGATCCAGAAGGGCTCGCGGCCCGTACTGACCTGGATCTCCTGGGGCGAGGGCATGCCGGCCACCC
Organism: Actinocatenispora sp.; assembly: GCA_049582705.1. Classification (GTDB taxonomy): domain Bacteria; phylum Actinomycetota; class Actinomycetes; order Mycobacteriales; family Micromonosporaceae; genus Actinocatenispora. Next base: position 653 of record JBAUUM010000147.1, on the reverse strand, counting down.
AGGCTCCGGTCTCGTTCGTGTAGAAGCGCTCAGGATCCGCCAGCACCGCGTTCTTGAGCTTCTTGGCCACCTTGACGACGTCGATCACCGCGAGCCTCCTCGAGTCCGGCGGCCAGTCTGCCACCGGAGGAGGTTCTCCCGCATGACCCTCATTTGTGGGAAAGGTCGAGGGTGGGGCGGACGAGTCGACCTGTAGGCCGGGTTCTGTGGCCGGGACGCCTCGCGGCACTGTCCCGGTCGGCGACCATCCATCTCGGCCTGCCGTCGCCGGCAGGCTCCAGCGGTCTACCCGCAGACTCGGGCGGGCCGCCCTCGAACGCCTGCGCAGGCGGTGTCTCCACCGCCCATCTTGACCTTGCTCCGGGTGGGGTTTACCGAGCCGCCCCGGTCACCCGGGGCGCTGGTGGTCTCTTACACCACCGTTTCACCCTTACCCGGCCGCTCGCGCGACCGGGCGGTCTGTTTTCTGTGGCACTGTCCCGCGGGTCACCCCGGGTTGCCGTTAACAACCACCCTGCCCTGTGGAGCCCGGACCTTCCTCGACACCGGGGTCTCCCCCGGTGACGCGGCCGCCCGGCCGGCTCGTCCGCCGTACTCATGATCTTAGTTCAGCGGGCGGAACGGGCGGACACAGCCCGCAGCCGGGTCGGGTT
>JBAUUM010000146.1:0-1961 GCA_049582705.1 Actinocatenispora sp. | reverse complement strand
GGTCCGGCGCCCGCCGCGTCCTGGACCTCGGCTGCGGGTCCGGGCCGCTGCTGGCCGCGCTGGCCCGCGATCCTCGGTACACGGAGGTCGTCGGGGCCGACGTCTCGGCACGTGCCCTGGAACTCGCCGAACGCCGGCTCGGGCGGCTCGCCGACCAGCAGCGCGACCGGGTGCGGCTGGTGCAGACCGCCCTGACGTACGCGGACGCCCGGCTCACCGGGTTCGACGCGGCGGTGCTGATGGAGGTCGTCGAGCACGTCGACCTGCCCCGGCTGCCCGCCCTGGAACGCGCCGTGTTCGGCGGCGCCCGGCCCGGCACCATACTGGTCACCACGCCGAACGCCGAGTACAACGTGCGGTACCCGGGCCTCGCCGACGGCCGGCTACGGCACCACGACCACCGCTTCGAGTTCGACCGGGCGCGGTTCCGCGAGTGGGCGGCGGCGACCGCCGAGCGGTACGGCTACACCGTCGTGTTCCGCCCGGTGGGTGACGACGACCCGGAGGTCGGCCCGCCGACCCAGCTGGCGACCTTCACCCGCGCCCAGTCCGCGTAACGCTCGCCCGCTCCTCCCGCAGCCCGCCCCTTCCGCCCGCTCACGCCTTATCTGTGCAGCGACGCTCACCCATTTCTGTGCAGCGACGCGCCGATTGGCTCGGCGTGTCGCTGCACAGTTCGAGGTGGCCTCGGGTTCTGTGCAGCGAAACGCTGATTGGCTCGGCGTGTCGCTGCACAGAAGGAGGAGGGGCGGCGGCGCGGTGATCCAGCCGGAGCCTCCCGGGGTGTCTTGCCGTTCGACCGTGGTGACCTGCGCCTACTGTGACAACGACGACGTCGATCGCACGAGTTGGACGAGGTCAGGTGCACCCACCACGTCGCGGGCCCGTCCGCACAGTCCGGTCCTGGCTCCGCCGTACCGTCGCCGTGGCTCTCGCCGCGACCGCGTTCGGAATCCTCGCGCCGGCAGCGCCCGCGGCCGCCGACCCGACCCATCTGGACGTGCACGCCGCGATCCGCGCCCTGGGCTCCGAGCAGATCCACGCCGCGCCCGGCGCGCCCGCCCGACTGGACCGCGAGCGGGTCGGCCGCGCCATCGCCGGGTCGAAGATCCACGTACTGCTCGCCCCGTTCCCCGACGTGTCGTCCGAGAGCCACACCTACTACGACCGGGTGTACGCGCCGCTCGCCGACTGGGCCAGGGGCGGGCGCGAGGTCATCCTGGTGACAGGGCTCCAGGTCAACATGGTGTCCAGCGGGGAGGTCGTGCCGACCGATCTTCCCGAGGCGCGGCAGCGGCTGGAACGCTTCGACGTCACCTCCGGGGTGATGTTCGCGGTCCGCTACCTGCGGGACGGCGTCGAACGCAGCGACGACTGGGCCGCCCGCCAGGGTCCGGCCGACCCGGCCGAGGTGCGGCGGTGGGTGGCGGCGCTGCGGCACGAACCGGTGCACAGTGCGCCCGGTGCCGTCGTCACGGTCGACCCGCACGCCGACTGGGACCGGCTCGGCGGCCACCACGTACGGATAGCCGTGCTGCCGCCGGTGGATCCGGACGCGCCGACGCCGGCGCTGCTGCCCGCGCTGGCGAAGGCGTTCCCGGACGACATCGTCATCGTGGTACGGGGCCGCTGGTTCGACGCGGCCGGCCCGCTGCCCGCCGCGACGATCGGGCAGGCGCACGACTACGCGATCAGCCTCACCTCCAGCTACGAGCTGCGGCAGAACTTCCCGTACGACGCGGTGCTCCGCCCGTTCCTGCGGCGGGTCACGCTGCTCGCGGCGGGGGAGCCGTACAACCGTCCGCTGCTGCGCCCCACCCGGCTGGACGTCGGCGCGGTCGTCACCCGGACCGCGCCGTGGCTGTTCCTCGCGGTCTGCGCGTTGCTCGCCGCGGCGGTGGGCGGCTGGTGGTCGGTGCGGACGCTGCGCCGTCGACGCGACGAGGCGCTGGCCGTACGGG
>JBAUUM010000145.1:0-11248 GCA_049582705.1 Actinocatenispora sp. | reverse complement strand
GGCCCCGGCGCGGACCATCCGCGCCGGGACCACATGGTGTACCCGCGAGTTGCTCAACCCAGGCGGCAGGCCGGTCGGGTCCCTACCCAGTGCGGCGGCCTTATGCCTTGCTGCGCAACGTGTTCCGCCGCTCCCGCAGCTCGTCCGCGTCGATCTCGCCGCGGGCGTACCGCTCGGCCAGGGTCCGCTCGGCCGAGGACCGCGCCACCTGCCGCGGCGTCCTGCGGTAGAGCAGGAACCCGATGCCCGAGAGCACCAGTACCCAGAACAGCACCGGGAACACGATCCACCAACCCGGACCGCCGCTCCACGGGCCGTATCCGTGATGCCAGCCCAGCTGGCCGTAGGCGACCATCGCGTTGCTGGCCAACTCCGTCATCATCGTCGTCTCCCCGACAGATCGGGCGCTTCGTCATCCGCGCCGTGTACTGCCATCGTCTCGACGATCGAGCGTGCGGCCATCCGCAGCGGAACGGCATCGTGGATACCGCCACCTACGCAGCGAGCCGCCGAGGTTCCGAGGGGCGTACGTCGCCGGGCGTACGTCGACCGGCGAGCGTGTCGACCTTTGACCCGTCGGGCGGGAACGGTTCAGCGGGCGGGCCTGTCGGTTGTGGGTCGGCGCACGACCGTGCTCGTCGCAGACACGCGCCGGCGCATGACGCAGAATGGTCATGCACACAGGGCTGGAGGCCGAGGTGACCGAGACGACGCTGGCCGAGGTGATGGCCGAGCTGGCCGCGATCGAGGACCCGAAGACTCGTGAGATCAACGAGAGACACGGTGACGATCACGGCGCGAACCTCGGCAAGCTGCGCGCGCTCGCGAAGCGGCTGAAGACGCAGCAGGGTCTCGCGTACCAGCTCTGGGAGACCGACGACAGCGCGGCGAAACTGCTGGCGATCCTGGTCTGCCGCCCGAAGGCGTTCACGCGGGACGAACTGGACGCCATGGCGCGTGGCGCGCGCACCCCGAAGGTGCACGACTGGCTCGTGAACTACGTGGTCAAGAAGAGCCCGCATTCCGAGGAACTGCGCACGGCCTGGTTCACGGATCCGGACCCGGCGGTCGCGAGTGCCGGCTGGGCACTGACCACGGAGCGGGTGGCGAAGAGACCCGACGGCCTCGACCTCGCGGGACTGCTCGACCTCATCGAGGCGGAGATGAAGGACGCCCCGGACCGGCTGCAGTGGGCGATGAACCACTGCCTGGCCCAGATCGGGATCGAGCACGCCGAGCACCGCGCCCGCGCCATCGACATCGGTGAGCGCCTGGGGGTACTCAAGGAGTACCCGACACCACCGAACTGCACCTCTCCGTTCGCGCCGATCTGGATCAACGAGATGGTGCGCCGACAGACCGACAGGCAACAGCCCACGCACTGAGCTGACACCGGCACCGGCGTGGGGCGGGCGGACGTTGGCGGGGCCTACCCGTGGACGGGGGCGTCGGGTGCCAGGCCCGCGACGAGGGCGTCGAGTCCCACCGTGAACTCGTGGTCCGGCCCGAGGGCGGCGACCTCCTTGGCCAGCTGTGCCAGGCGGTCGGTGTCGGCGGGCGCGCAGTCCCCCGCTGCCAGGATCGTGGTACCGGCGCTCGACTGCTGTTCGAGCGTCGCGCCGATGGTGTACCGGGACACCGCGATGAACGCCAGGATCGCGGTCGTACCGCGGAATCCGTGCCGTTCGAGGAAGGTCACCTGAGCGACCGCGTTGGCCAGGTGCGGGGCCCGGGTCCCCGCCACGGCGACCAGCCGGGCGCCGTCCCGGACCGACAGCATCGCGTGCCGCATGCTGTGCGCGTTGCGTACGAGGAAGGCACGCCAGTGCTCGTCCCGGTGCGGTAGGCGTTCGGTGTGCCAGCGGTCGAGCACCTCGTCCGCCACCGCCGCGAGAATCTCCGCCTTGTCACGGAAGTGGTGGTACAGGGCGGGCTGTCGTACGCCGAGACGCGCGGCGATCGCGTACATCGAGAGATCGTCGAGGCCGCGTTCGTCCAGAAGATCGATCGCGGCCGAGACGACGGTCGTCCGTTCCAACCGCCGGGGTCGTGGCATCAGGTCACAGTACCTCCACGTCAGCCGTTTCTTATCAGTGATAAGTTACGCGTCAGGAACTCATCACATCGACACGGGGAGGCGCGGCATGGCGCACGACGACACCTGGAGCGGGACGGTCCAGAAGAAGTCCCGCGGACTGTTCGACGGCTCGAACCTCTACCGGCGACTCACGGTCAAGCTCGACGACGGAAACTCGAAGACGGTCCGGGTCGACCGAGCACTGTGGAGCCAGCTCGAAGTGGGTGACCGGGTGGTGAAGGACGCCGACGCCGAGCCACGCCGCGCCTGACCGGTCGCCACCACCGCACCGGCCCTGCGCACACCCGCTGGTGTCCGGCACCGAGGTGCACGCCGACCTCGGGTGGGGCGTTGACTGGCACGCTTAGCCTCGCCGGTATGCCAGTGACCCGACGCAGTGTCCTGCTCAGCGCCGCCGCCGTGGCGACCGGCCTGTGGACGGCCGCGTGCAGCAGCCTCCCCGGTACGGAGGAGGCCAGCTTCCCCAGCACCGAGGACGTCACCGGCGCCCTGCGGGACCTGGTGAAGAAGGCCGGACGGGAGACGTTCCAGTCGGTGGACGTCTACCCCGACGGGACGCTGCGGGCCGCGCTGCTGATGCTCAGGGGCGGCGTGCAGACGTTCGGCTACCGCGACAGCTGGCACAAGGAGACCTACGACAAGAAGTCGATCCTGACCTCACCCGTGTCGGTCCCGCTCTCCGGGCTGCCGCTGGGCCGGCTGCCCGACTACCACCGGGTCGCCGGCGCGGAGGCCCGCCGTATCGGCATCGACGTCGACTACGTCGGCAAGATCCGCGTGACGGCGGACGTGACGCCCGAACCGGTGGGGCTCACCCTGAACGGGAAGGGCACCGTGCCCACGCTCGAACCCGAGCAGGTGTCCGGGGTCCGGTCGGCCGTCGCCGAGATCGTGGCGGCGTACGGCAGGAAAGCCGAACGGGTCGGCTCGTTCAACGGCTTCGTCCACGTCGACGCCAACGTCGCCGGCAGCCGCGCGGCGGTACGCATCATCCGCTATCCCACGCTCGCCGCCCTGGCCAGCGTCGACCAGGAGTCGCAGTTCGACCCGGACCTGCTGTTCGATCCGAGCAACTTCGATCCGACGGTCGCCGTCACCCGCAAGGCGACCATCGCCAAGGAGGCCGGCGTCGACGGAACGGTCTGGGACTGGGAGTACCGGCGGCCACCGATGGGCGGCGACCCGCTCGTCTCGTACGGGATCGGGTCGAAGGGCCCCAGCACCCGGGTGTGGCTGGGCAAGGACGGGAAGGTCGCCTCGGTGGTCGACGGCGACTGCCCCAAGAACAGCGGCTGGTGCCCCGGATAGCCGCACGGGACCGTACGGCGGGGCACCCGATGTGCCCGGCCGAGGAGGTCAGGGCGCGGGTCGCGTCGCGGCCAGCAACGCCGGCCGCTCTTCGCGATCCTCACGCCCCGGCCCTGTCACGTCACCGAACTACCAGCGGTGCGCCCAGTACGTCGCCTTGTACGCGGCGAACAGCGGCGACCACCCGCCCTTGGTGTGCCGGGAACCCTTCATGCCGTTGTTCCAGTACTTCATGTTGTAACGCCAGTTGTCCTTGCCGGCCTCGCGGATGCCGCCGTGCGACAGCGACGAGTCGTCCGCCTTCGGCTGGCTCGCCAGGTAGTGGAACTTGTGATCGGCGTGATGCTGGTAGAACACGCCCGAGTTCCACGGGACGGTCCGGTCCAGTTCGGAACCCAGCAGGGTCCAGTCGGTGCCGCCCTTGCCCTCCGGCAGTGTGCCGCCGAGCGTCTTCAGGAACGTCGAACCGGGCCGCATCTGCTGGCACTGGTTGTTGGAACTCGTGCAGTCCCACCCCTTGTGCGGGGTGGAGAGCGTGACGGCGTTCGCCACGTCGATGGACTTCGGGTAGCCGGCGCGGTGGTGCTGCGTGCCCCAGATCGCGGTACGGATGATGAGGCCACCCATCGAGTGCCCCACCAGGTTCACCGACCTGCCCTTGCTCGTGTAGTTGCGGTACACGGCATTGGCGAGCGCCTTGGCGATCGTCTGGATCCTGGTGTTGTACGTGGCGTGCCGGGCGATGTGCTCGTCGCAGTTGCTGTCGCCCTTCTCGTAGTACCCGACGCTCTTGATCGGGCCCTGCCACTCGTACGAGCGCCAGAAGCTCTTCAGGGTCTTCCAGCGGTTGGTGCAATCGGCGTACGTGTAGCCGTGGATGAGAAACGTGACGCGCTTCGACGTGTCGGCGCGGTCGGAACCGGCGGCGGTCGCGGTCGACGCCGACATCGCGGTCGTACCGGCTGCGAGTATGGCGGCCATCCCCGCAGCGGCGGCGCCGAGTCGGATGGTTCTACGCATGAGCTCTACTCTCCTTTCACCGCCCGCCGAGGGTAGGGGATGGGGGCAAATCGCCTCGAATCAGGTCCAATCGAGCCGACCTTTTCGCCGCACTGCGCCGCCGCCGACCGCTGTACTACCGCTCCGCGGCGAAGTCCGCGAGGGTCTCGGCGATGAGAGCCGGAGCGCCACTCACCCCCGCGGGATTGCGGGCCCGGTAGTACGGCAGCGCGATCAGTGCCAGCGACAGCACCCAGCCGCGCCCGCGCGCCCAGGTGTCCTGGTCGACGCCCAGCGCCTCGCGGTACGCCCGGCGCGAGTCACCGTCGAACAGGTACCAGGCGGCCAGCAGGTCACCCGCCGGGTCGGCGACCCACGCGGTGGCGAAGTCGATGACCGCGGTGAGCCGGCCGTCGGCCACCAGTACGTTGCCCGGCATGAGATCCCCGTGGATCCACCGGGGCCGCCCGTCCCATGTGGCCGCCAGCGACGCCTCCCACGCGGCGAGCACCAGCCCGGTGTCGAACTCGTCCCGCAGCTCGTCGAGCGCCTCGCGGAAGAGCGTGTCCCGCGGCGCCAGCGGCGTACCGCGGCTGAACGGGTCGTCCGGCGGCACCGGCGCCCCGGTCGTGTCGACCGTCTGCAGGCAGCGGACGAACTCGGCGAGATCCCGCGCGGCGGCCACCGGGTCGGCGAGCTGGTCCAGCTGGTAGGACCGTCCCTCCAGCCACCGGTACACGCCCCAGCTGAGCGGATAGTCCGCGCTCGGCTTCCCGAGGGCCAGCGGCTCGGGTACGGCCAGCGGAAGGTGCGGCGCCAACCGCGGCAGCCAGGCCAGGTCCTTCTCCACCTGCCCCTGCATCGACGCGGTGCGCGGCAGCCGGACCGCCAGCTCGGCGCCCAGCCGGAACGTCACGTTGTCGGTGCCCGACGCGGCGACCACCTCGACCGGCAGCCCGGCCCACTTCGGGAACTGTTCGGCCAGCAGGCGCGTCACCAGGGACGCGTCGATGGTGACCTCGTCATCATGCAGCTTGGCGATCTCGGACACCGCACGAAGCTCCCACCCCCCAGACCGGCGGTCAACCGAGTATCACCGGCCACTCCGACCCCGAGCGGGGTCGATGTCGCCCCGCGTGGCCACGGCCCGGCGTTCCTGTGATGGGATACGACGCATGGCCGAATCGCATGCCCCGGTACTGGAGATGCTGTGGGAGACGCACGACCCCCACGACGCGCTCGACGAGAGGTTCGGCTTCCGCGACGGGGAATCGGCCGGCCGCTGGGTCGCCGCCACGCTGGACGAGTACTGGGGTGTCCGGATCCACTCCTGCGAGCGGATAGTGATCAGCCATCTCAACGCGTTGGCCTGGGTCGCCACGCCGTCCGGTCGGCTGCTCGCGAAGTGGTCCGTCGTGCCCGAGCTGTTCCCACGCCTGTCGGAGATGGCGCGGCTCACGCGCTGGCTGGACGGCGAGGGGCTGCCGGTCTCGGTGCCGCTTCCCGCGCGGGACGGCCGTCTGCAGGTCGAGTTCGACGGCGTGTCGATGTGCCTGCAGCGCGAGATCGACGGCGCCCTGCTCGACATCGCCGATCCCGACCAGGTACGCGCGGCCGGAGCGGTCCTGGCCCGGTTGCAGGACGCGCTGGCGGCGTACCCCGACGCCGATCGGGTCGCCGCCCTGTCCGGGCCGCCCGAACCGTTGACGGCCCGGATCACCGCCTGGCTCGACTCCGGCGCCGAGCAGGTACCCGCTACCGCACGCGACACCCTGCGCGGACTGCTCGCCGACGCGCCGCCCGACCGACTACCGGTACAGCTCGGCCACCACGACATCCGCTCCGCCAACATCCTGTGCTCCGGGGCCCAGGTCGCCGCGGTCATCGACTTCGAGGACGCCAGGATCGACCACCGGATCGTCGAGCTTGCCCGGGCGGCGGTCCTGCTCGGCACCCGCTTCCGGAACTGGGCGCCGGTGTCGACCGAGGTCCGCGCGGAATTCCTGGCCGGCTACCAGTCCGTACGCCGGCTGACCCCGGCCGAGGCGGGCTGGTGGCACATCGTCCTGCCCTGGCAGGCCCTGTCGATGGTGCCGCCCGGCGACGACCCGACCGGGTGGGGACCGTCGGCGCTCAGCCACCTGACGGAACTGGCCCCCGCCGACCCTGGGCCACGTGTCGAAGTCCCACTGGCCGGCTGCGCCGGACCCGTTCGCTCGACCGGGAACTTCGACACACGCCCTAGAATGTGAAGCGGTAGTCCACGGACGAGTCCCGCAGCGCCAGCATCCGGCTGTCCAGACCGCAGCCGAGCTGCAGCACGGTGGCGTCCGGGTTGCGCGCCAGGAACGCGCCGGCCCAGTCGTCGATCCGCCTGGCCCGCAGCGCCACCAGGAGCTGGTTGCCCTCCGGTCGGACGCGCTTCCTCAGCGCGTCGAAGTCGTACCGGATGCGCTCGACGGCTCCATCGCATCCACCCTCGGCCGGTTCGTAAAGTACGTACTTTACGAACGGTACGACGGCTGTCCGACGTCCGGCAACGCACGGCGGGCTGGCCCTCGCCGCAGGAGCCCCGGAAGGCATGGCGGCTTCCCGGGGCGTCCCGGCAGTGCCCGGGTCAGCCGGTCGTGGTCGGCCGCAATGCGTCCAGGACGAGGTCGATCAGTCGGTCGGTCTGCCCGGACGTACTTCCGGCGGTGCCGGCAAGGAAGATCCCCAGCAGCATCACGGTGACGTCCGCCGGCTCGACGTCGGCGCGGAGCGACCCGGCTTCGGCCCCGCGGGCGAGGATCGTGGCGATGGCCGTGGTGATGCGTTCCCGGGTGGCCGGGGTGGCGATCCGACCCGACGCCCAGCCGGCGCGCAGCGTGTCGGCCATGCCGCGTTTCGTCGCGATGAAGGCGGCGTAGCGGTGCATCCAGGCCCGGAGCGCCTCGTCCGGCGCATGCTCGTGCAGCAGGGCGGGGGCACTGCCGGCGACCTCGTCGAGTTCGGCCGCGTACACCGCCTCCACCAATGCCTCGCGGGTCGGGAAGTGGCGGTACAGCGTGCCGATGCCGACACCGGCGTCGCGGGCGATGCCTTCGAGCGCGACGGTGCCGTCGGCCGCCGCGAACGCGGCCCGGGCCGCATCGAGGAGCTTGTCCCGGTTGCGCAGCGCGTCCGCGCGGGGGGTGCGGGCACCGCGCGGCGTCGTCCCGGCGGCCAGGGGTGTCGGGTCGGCGTCCGGGGGTGTCGGGTCGGCGCCCGGGGGCGTCGGGTCGGCAGCCATCAAAACGGAGGCACCTCCGGTACAGTGCTACAGTCGATGAAGACGGAGGCTCCTCCGCTTCCCTCATCGTCTCACGAGGATGGAATCCGCCATGACCACGAGCAGCACCCCCTCCGCCCAGGTCACGGCCACCGGCGCCGCCCGCGCCGCAGGGCCCGGAACGATCGGCGGGCGAACGGTCTCCCGCATCGGATACGGCGCGATGCAGCTGGCGCGCCTGCGCGCCGACCGCGACACCGCGATCGCCCTCCTGCGCCGCGCGGTCGAACTCGGCGTCGACCACGTCGACACCGCCCAGTTCTACGGCGACGGTTTCGTCAACGGGCTCATCCGCGACGCGTTCCGACCCGAGGACGGCGTCGTGGTCGTCAGCAAGGTCGGCGCCGACCCCAACCCGGGCGGCACCGTCCCGTTGCGTCCCGCCCAGCGCCCCGAAGAACTGCGGGCCAGCGTCGAGGACAACCTCGCCGCCCTCGGCCTCGACCAGATCCCGATCGTGAACCTGCGCCGCCTGGACACCAGGCCCGGCCTGGCGGCCGAGGGCGATCAGGTGGTCGACCTCGACGACCAGCTCGCCGTGCTGACCGCCCTGCGCGACGAGGGCAAGATCGGCGCCATCGGCCTGAGCGCCGTCACCCTCGACGGACTGCGCCGCGCCCTTCCTGCCGGCATCGCCTGCGTGCAGAACCTGTACAGCCTGGTGTTCCGCGCCGACGAGGAGATGCTGCGGACCTGCGTCGACCAGCAGATCGCCTGGGTACCGTTCTTCCCGCTCGGCGGCGCCTTCCCCCGCATGCCGAAGGTCGCCGACCATCCGGCCGTCACCGCCGCCGCGCAGTCCCTCGGCTGCACCCCCGCGCAGGTCGGCCTCGCCTGGCTGCTGCACCACGCGCCGAACACGCTGCTCATCCCGGGCACCGCGGCTGCCGAGCACCTGGAGGCGAACATCGCCGCCGGGACGATCGAGCTCGACGGCGCCACGCTCGCCGCGCTGGACGCCGTCGAGTCGCAGACCGTCGACGACATGGTCCGGACCCGGGGCTGACCCCGCCCGCACCGCGCGGCCGGGCAGGCCAGCCGGAATCCGCCACACCGTCGGTCCTGCCAGAACGCACGCCGCCGATTCGGATACCGAAGATATGGCGAAATCACTGCAAAAACGGCAGGCGAACCAGGCCCACATCAAGCCCTCAGATTTTGCTGACGGCAATTTGTAGTAAAGCAACCGCACGAAGTGTTAAATACCTTCAGTAAGTGTCTATCTTGCTCCCCTCGGTCGTAGCCGGGACAAACCCTGCCCGACCGCGAGATAGAAGGAGAAGGACTATGCCCCAGGTCCGCAGAACCGCTGTCGTCGCGGCATTCGCCGCCGCGGCACTGGCCCTGTCCGCCGTCCCCGCCGCCGCAGCCCCAGCGGCGCCGCCCACCTCGTCGCCCGCACCGGGCACCGTGTTCGCCGCCACCGACCAGCTCGCCCGGCAGGTCGCCAGCACCCTGGCCGACCGGACGGTGCGGGACCGCGTCACGTCCACCGTCGCCAAGAGCCCCGCCGACGTCCTGTCCCTCGGCGCCGGTTCGCGTCTCGCCGCACAGGCACGATCCGCCAACCGGGACGTACTGGCCGCCAAGGGCCTGCCCGCGGACAGCGGCTCGCTGCTGCAACTGCGGTTGGCGAACCCCGCCGCCCGTACCGCCCTGCGGGACGGCCAGGTGCCGCTGGTCGCCGCGGCACCCACCGACGACCAGCTCACCGCGGTCACCGCCTACGACCCCAACGGCGGCAGCACCCTCCTCGACCCGAAGGTCGCGCCACAACGGCCCGTCCTCGTGGTCGAGGTCGACGTGGCCAAGGCGCTGCCCGCCGGGCTCACCGTGATGCGGCACGCTCTCGACCGGCGCGGCGTCAGCGACGCGGCCGCCGCCAAGGCCGCGCCCCGCGACGCCGGCGGGTACTGGGCGACCAAGGTCAACTCCGTCCGGCTGAACGACGACGAAGAGCCCTGGGTCGAGGGTGACGCCGAGATCTACAGCATCGTCAGCGGTTGGGGGCTCGACGGTCACCCGGCGGTCAACATCGTGCAGATGCCGTATCTCGACGACGACGGCACCACCTACTACCCCAACCAGCTTCTCGTGCAGTTCAAGGACTACAAGTACGACCTGGCCGACGTGGTCATGATGGAGGACGACGGGGACACCAACTACCAGGCCCTCGCCACCGCCATCGCCGACGCGCTGCTCACCCTGACCGACCTCGGCGCGTACACGCCGCTGGTCAACGCGATCCTGTCCGCCATCCCCAGCTCGTGGTGGACGAACGACCCGGACTACACCGACTCCTGGTACACGCTGGCCACCACCAGCAGCGGCACGATCACCGGCGCCGCCGGCAACGGAACGATGGACCTCTCGTCGTACTGGGTGTCCGGACTGTAGGGCCACCGGCAACGCCTCGCTGAGGACACACAGGACCGGACCGTCGACGCCGAACAGGCGTCGGCGGTCCGGTTCTTCTGTTGCACCGGAATGCCACACTGACCGCTCCTCAGCCGACCGGTACGAAAGTGGCGAACCGATGAGCATGGTCCTGACCTTCTACCGGGTCACCCCCGAACAACTCGACCGGGCGACCCAGGATCCGGACTGGGCAACGGAATACCTGGAGGAAAACGAAAAGCACCTTCCGCACTCGTATACCTTCTTCACCGCGACGGCCGCGTCGGGCGACGCGGCCATCCGGGAATTCAACTTCTGAGCCGACCGGGCGCCGTACCGGCAGCCCGTGCTGGCACGTCGCGGCGCGGCCGGCGTGCGCGCCGCACAACGGTGGACCCGGGACCGGTCAGGCCCAGCCGATCAGGTTCCACTGCCACAGGAACCACGCGAGGCCGACCATCGCGGCCAGCAACGCGACCTGGTGGACGCGGGCGGCCACGCCGGCACCCGATCCGCGCCAGCCGACCACCGTGCCCACCGTCGCGGCCACGGCCGTGGCGAGCGTGCCCAGCGGTACGACGAGCAGTGCCTGGAAGGTCGCGGGCGGGCCGTACAGGAAGTCGCCGGTGTCGCCGAACAGCACGGAGCCGAGCCCCACCAGGAACGCGAGTCCCAGCGTGGTCGCGCCGACCGCGGTCCATCGCGCGGCCCGCCACCGCGCGGACGTCGGCCGGGGCCGGCGCCGGAGGCGCCGCCACAGCGCGGCCACCGGCAGCGCGAGCGCACTGAGCGCGAAGACCGCGAACCCGCCGAGTACCGCCAGATTCACCGGCAGCGACTCGTCGGCGGGCAGCATCTGGTAGGTGGGCCCGTCGGTGGCCAGGTAGAACCGCCCGCCGGGCCCGGACCGGAAGACCAGCCGGTCGTCGCCGCCCACCTCGCGGTACAGCCCGCCGCCCTTCGACGCCCAGGTGGACCCCTTGAAGTGCAGCCGGCCGTTGTCGGCGACGCTCAGCCGCAACGGTCCGAGCAGGACGAGCAGCTTCTCGAATGTCGACTCGTTGTGCCGGGTCGGCGCATAGAACCCGGCCCGGGGCGCGGCAACCCTCGTCGGGCCGACCCGCCCGGTGGTCGGC
>JBAUUM010000144.1:0-14635 GCA_049582705.1 Actinocatenispora sp. | reverse complement strand
CGTGGCGCCGAGCGCGGCGCCGAGGAGTACCCGTCGGCGGGATGCCCCGCCGGCTGGGCCGCTGTCGGGTTTCGTGCCACCTACCGCGTTGTCGGGCATGTCGCCGCCTTCCTCGAGGACCGTCGTGAAGGAATCCTGCACCACATCGGGCCGAGAAGGAAAGCCTTCATCAGTACCCGGCCGGCTGCCGTCGGCCCGGGGGCCGTGCGCCTCCCATATTCCGGAACTGTCCGGGCCGTCCGGGGGAGATTGGTCACGCCGGGTCCTCACGGCAGCCGCGGGGGCGCCTCGTAGCATGGGAAACATGTCCGCCCCAGCTATCGCCGAGCTCGAAGAGGAAATCCGCACCGCGCTGTCCCGGGTGCAGGATCCGGAGATCCGTCGACCCATCACCGACCTCGACATGGTCCGGTCCGTCGACATCGAGCCCGACGGCACCGTCACCGTGGGCCTGCTGCTGACCGTGGCCGGCTGCCCCATGCGCGACACGCTGCAACGCGACATCACCGAGCAGGTCTTGACCGTCGGCGGCGTCGCCGCCGTCCGGGTGGACTTCGGCGTGATGTCCGAACAGCAGCGCAAGGACCTGCAGGTCAAGCTGCGTGGCGGGGCCGCCGGGGCCGAGCCGGTCATCCCGTTCGCCCAGCCCGGCTCCCGCACCCGCGTCTACGCGATCGCGTCCGGCAAGGGCGGCGTCGGCAAGTCCAGCGTCACCGTGAACCTGGCCGCGGCGCTCGCCGCCCGGGGCCTGTCGGTCGGCGTGGTGGACGCCGACATCTACGGCCACTCGGTGCCCCGCATGCTCGGCGTCACCGACCGGCCCACCCGGGTCGAGGACATGATCATGCCGCCGCAGGCACACGGCCTGAAGGTGATCTCGATCGGCATGTTCACCCAGGGCAACGCCGCCGTCGTGTGGCGCGGTCCGATGCTGCACCGGGCGCTCACCCAGTTCCTCGCCGACGTGTACTGGGGAGACCTGGACGTACTGCTGCTCGACCTGCCGCCCGGCACCGGCGACATCGCGATCTCGATCGCGCAGCTGCTGCCCAGCGCCGAGATCCTGGTCGTCACCACGCCGCAGCTCGCCGCCGCGGAGGTCGCCGAACGGGCCGGCGGGATCGCGCTGCAGACGCACCAGCGGCTGGTCGGCGTCGTGGAGAACATGTCCTGGCTGGAGCTGCCCACCGGCGAGCGGATGGAGATCTTCGGCTCCGGTGGTGGTGCACAGGTCGCCGAGACGCTGTCCACCACGATCGGCGCGTCGGTGCCACTGCTCGGCCAGGTTCCGCTGGACACCCGGGTACGGGAGGCGGGCGACGCGGGTTCCCCCGTCGTACTGACCGATCCGGACTCCCCGGCGTCGCTGGCGCTGCAGGCCGTGGCCGACAAGCTGGCGGTCCGGCGGGAGAGCCTGCTCGGCCGCTCGCTGGGCCTGTCCCCCGCCTGACCCGACACCCCGCTGGCACCCGGCTGCGCCTCGCGGCCGGGTGTTCCCGGTCGCGCGGGAACAGCGGGATTCGGTCTCGACAACCGTGCGCTTTGCGGTCAGGAAGTGACCGCTGTGCCCCCTAGCGTGGTACTCGACGGCGAAGACCACACCAGGGGGCAGGACCATGACCGCAGCGGCGACCCAGGACCAGACCGACGCGACACCCGCCATCGACACCGGCGAGCGTGCCGACCTGTTGGCGATGCTGGCCAAGAGCCGGCACTTCATCCGCTTCACCACCCGTGACCTCACCGACGAGCAGGCCGCGTCCCGGCCCACCGCCAGTGAGCTGTGCCTGGGCGGCCTGATCAAGCACGTCACCGCGGTCGAGCGCAACTGGGTGGCGTTCATCCGGACCGGTCCGTCGGCGATGGGCGACTTCAGCGCGATGACCGAGGCGGACTGGGCCCGCCGCGCCGACGAGTTCCGGCTGCTGCCGCACGAGACGCTGAGCGGGGTGCTGGCCGAGTACGCCGAGGTGGCGCGCGCCACCGACGAACTGGTCGCCACCCTGCCCGACCTGGACGCCACTCAGCCGCTGCCGACGGCTCCGTGGTACGAGCCCGGCGGCCGCTGGTCGGCCCGGCAGGTCCTGCTGCACATCGCCACCGAGACCGCGCAGCACGCCGGCCACGCCGACATCATCCGCGAGACGATGGACGGTGCCAAGAGCATGGGCTGACGCGCGGTACGACCGGGGCGTCGGCACCGACCAGGGTTCCGGCGCCTTGGGTGGCGTGCCGGGGGCCCACGGCCCGCA
The DNA here is from genome assembly GCA_049582705.1 of Actinocatenispora sp. GTDB lineage: Bacteria > Actinomycetota > Actinomycetes > Mycobacteriales > Micromonosporaceae > Actinocatenispora. The sequence continues at coordinate 12,383 of JBAUUM010000144.1, read as the reverse complement.
CCGGCTCGCAACCACCGTCGGCGCGGCCCCGACCCGGCTCGGCGCGCCGGAGCGGGCCGTGGCGGCGCGGCCGTACACTCGGCATCCGGATTCATGGGGGTGGGTCGTGAGCACCGACGTCATGGTGGCGGAGCGGCTGGAACCGCACCGGACCGAACTGACCGGATACTGCTACCGCATGCTGGGCTCCGCGTTCGAGGCCGAGGACGCCGTGCAGGAGACCCTGGTGCGCGCGTGGCGCGGCTACGACGCGTTCGAGGGACGCGCCTCGGTCCGCACCTGGCTGTACCGGATCGCCACGAACGTGTGCCTGGACATGGTGAAGGGCAGCCAGCGACGGGCCCGGCCGATGGACCTGACGTCGGGCTGGACGGCGTCCTCGCCGCTGCCCGACCTGCTGCCGGACAGCGCGTGGATCGGTCCCGCCCCGGACCGGCGGATGCTGCCGGAGTCCGGCGACCCGGCCGAACTCGCCGCGCACCGTGACTCGGTACGCCTCGCGTTCGTCGCCGCCTTGCAGCACCTCGCACCGCGCCAGCGCGCCGTACTGATCCTCCGTGAGGTACTGAACTGGTCCGCGGCCGAGGTGGCCGAGCTGCTGGACAGCTCGGTCGCCAGCGTCAACAGCGCGCTGCAGCGGGCCCGCGCCACCCTCGGCGAGCAGGGCGGCGTCCCGTCGCCGGCGCCGCTGGACGAACGGCAGCGCGAGCTGCTGTCGCGCTACGTGTCGGCGTTCGAGAACTACGACCTCACCGCGCTCACCGCGCTGCTGCGGGAGGACGCCACGCTGTCCATGCCGCCGCTGCCGCTGTGGCTGACCGGCCCGACCGAGATCAGGGCGTGGATGCTGGGCACCGGTTCCGGCTGCCGCGGATCCCGGCTGGTTCCGGTGGCCGTCAACGGGATGGCGGGCTTCGGACAGTACCGGCCGAGTGGCCCGGGTGGGCGGCACGAGGCGTGGGCGCTGCAGGTCATCGAGCTGAGCGGCGACCGCATCGTCGGGCTCAACAACTTCCTGGACACCGAGCGGTTGTTCCCGCTGTTCGACCTGCCGGCCACGCTCGACGACTGACCTGGTACGCCGCCGGCTCCGGGGCATGCGGACAGGGGCCGGGCGTGCGGACGGGCGCAGACGTGGCGTGCGGGCAGGGCGGGACGTGCCGATGCGGGTGGGGGTGGCGGACGCGGCGTGCGGGCTCGGCCCGGCCGGGGACTCGGCCGCCGAGGCAGGGCTCAGGTGGCGTCGACGTCGAACCGGGGCCGCGCGGTCGTGGTGGCGGTGCCACCGGTCGACTCGGTGCGGGTGTCGTTCAGGCTGCTGCTGAGATCCATCGACTTGGCGGTGTCGCTGGCGTCCGAGTAGATCTCCTTGAACGGCCGGATGAGCGCGTCCTGGTCGTCGTCGGACAGGATGTGCTTACGGACGAAGGTCTTCGGATGCAGGTCCTCGATCGAGATGTCGGTGCCCAGCTCGCGCGAGAGGTCGCTGGTCGCGCTGGTCGCCATCCGGCGAAGCTGCCGGATCATGTTTACCCCGTCGGAGATCAGCTTCGGCAGCTTGTCCGGCCCGAAGATGAACAATCCGACCAGGACGAGCACCATGATCTCCGGCCAGCCGATGCTGTCGAACATCTACAGGCTCCTCATCCGCACCTGGCCAGCCGCGTTCCGGCCACTGCCACCACAGTACGCATCCGGTGACGCGAGCGGGAGACTCGGTCGGCGGTCCCGTCGCCGGCATTCCGTGTCGCACCCGGGCGGGCCGGGTGGTCCGGCGCCCCGGAGCGGGTCGGGTCCGAGGGTAGTCCTGGTTCCCCGGAGCGGGTCCGGTCCGAGGGTAGCCAGGACCCGACCCGCCCGCACCACCCGGTGCGGGGCCGCGGTCAGCTCGGTCGGCTCAGTTCTCGTCGGCGGCCAGCGTGACGCTCGCGCTGTGCTTCGAGCCCTCCCGCTCGTACTCCACCGAGGCGAGCGAACCGGGCGCGTCCTTGCGGATGAAGGCGATCAGATCGGTCGGCTCGGCGAGCAGGTGGTGGTCGTAGCGGGTGATCACGTCGCCGGACTTCAGGCCCGCCTTGTCGGCCGGGCCGCCCGAGGTGATCTTGGAGAGGCGGACGCCGCCGTTCGGGCCGCGGAAGCTGGTGTCGATGGTGGCGCCGATCACGGTACGACGGGCCTTGCCGGTCGCGATGATGTCGTCGGCGACCCGCTTGGCCTGGTTGATCGGGATCGAGAAGCCGAGGCCGATGTTGCCGCTCTTGCTCTCCCCACCCGAATCCGCGCCGCTCAGCGTCAGGATCGCCGAGTTGATGCCGACCACCCGGCCCGCACCGTCGAGCAGCGGACCACCCGAGTTGCCGGGGTTGATGGCGGCGTCGGTCTGGATGGCCGCCATGTACGCCTCGCTGCCGGCGTCCTTGCCGGTGAGTACCGGCCGGTCCAGGTCGCTCACGATGCCGGCGGTGACCGTGTTGGACAGACCGAGCGGCGCGCCGATCGCGATGACCGGGTCACCGACGGCGAGCCGGTCCGAGTCGCCGAACTTGATCGGCGTGAGGCCCTCCTTGTCGACCTTCAGCACGGCGAGGTCGGATTCGGGGTCGGTGCCCTTCACGGTGGCGCCGGCGGTCGTACCGTCGGAGAACGCGACCCGCAGCTGCCCACCGGACCCGGCGGACGCGACGTGGTTGTTGGTGATGATGTAGCCGGAAGAGGACACCACGAAGCCGGAGCCGTTGCCCTCCACCTGGTCGGTGTGGATCAGCACGGTGACCACGCTGGGCAGGACCTTGCGGACGACCCCGGCCACCGAGTCGGGTGCCCGGTCCACCGAGTCGGGCTTGTCGGTCGCGGAGGCCCCCAGCACGGAGCTGCCGCCCCCACTGCGGGCCGCGCCCAGGTAACCCAGGGCTCCGCCCAGCGCGCCCGCCAGTAGCGCGATCACGAGGACCAGGCTCAGGCCGACCGGACGACGGCCACCGCCGGCGCCCGGCGGGGTCGGCGGCGGCAGATGGTCCAGCGGCGGCCCGGGCTGCTCGGACGGGTGGTGTACGAGCACGGCCGGGGTGGTGGGGTTGCGCCACGGGTCGGCCGCACCCCCGGAGGACCACCACGCGGAGGATGTGCCGGGTTGCGGACTGTGCTGTTGACCCGGGGGCCATTCGGCGCCCGGAGAACCGGTCGTCCTGCCACCTTCGGTCACCCTGCGCCCACCTCTCCCCCCAGCGCCCGCCGGCTACGGGCACGCGGCGTGCTTCACCGCATTCCAGGATTACACGCCATGGCATCCCCGACTCGGACGGATCATTCCTTAGGCTCTATGCCATGGCCACCCTGGGACCACAGATCCACGATTTCACCGAGGCGTTCGTCGCCGAGGACCACGTGCTGGTCGCGGCGCGAGCCCGCTCGGTCGAGGTCGGGATCGCCCCGATCGGCGCCGCAGCCGGCGCGACCCTGCGGCTGCTCGCCGCCGCGGCGGGGGCCCGATCGGTCGTGGAGGTCGGCACCGGCACCGGCGTCAGCAGTGTCTGGTTGCTGCGCGGGATGCGCCCGGAGGGCGTTCTGACCACGATCGACCTGGAGCCGGAGCACCAACGACAGGCGCGGCAGGCGTTCCGGGACGCGGGTTTCTCCCCGTCGAAGACCCGACTGATCGCCGGGCGGGCGCTGGAGGTGCTGCCGCGGCTCGCCGACGCCGCGTACGACCTGGTGTTCATCGACGGTGACCGCTCCGACTACCCGCAGTACGTGGCGGAGGCGTACCGGCTGCTGCGGCCCGGTGGCGTACTGGTGGCCGCGGGCGCGCTGGCCGACGGCCGGGTGTCCGATCCGGCCGCCCGGGACCCGCAGACCGTGACGCTGCGCGAGGTGGTCAAGTCGATCCGCGACGACGACGAGTGGCTGCCGGCCCTGTTGTCCGGTGCCGACGGGCTGCTCGCCGCGGTGAAGTACGACGGGCAGCAGCCGGCCGCCCGCCGCTGATGTCGGATTTCTCACAGTCGGCCGGCCGTGAGGGTGAACAGGACGGGCAGGCACACACCGTCGACTCGTAGCCGGAACCGTCCGTCCGGGTCGGTACCGGCGCCACGCAGGTCGATGGGCGCGTCCAGGTGCTCGACGAGCCCGGTGACGCGCAGCCCGGCGGCCACGGCGGCGGTGACGATCTCGCCGAGCGAATGCGCGTACTGCACGGTGGTGCCGGAGATGGGCGCGTCGCGGTCCGCGTAGCTGCCCTGCACGACGAACTCGTGCGGGCCGTCGTACGCGTACGGGAAGTCCAGCCGCAGCCCGCCGGTCCCGTCGCCGCTGCTCCCGTCGAGTTCGGTCCCGTCGGGCTCGGTCCCGTCGAGATCGGTCCCGTCGGGGTCGGTCCCGTCTGGGTCGGGCTCGCGGTCCGCGACGGCGCCGGCCAGCGGGTGCCCGTCGACCAGGACGAGCGCGCCGCCGGGCCGCAGGCAGGCGGCCACCGACCGCATCCACGCGGCGATGTCGCCGATCCAGCACAGCACCCCGATGGTCGCGTACGCGAGGTCGAAGCGTCCGTGCAGGTCGTGCGGCAGGGCCGTCGCGTCCGCCTCCAGGTACTGGACGGTGACCCCGCACCGTTCGGCGATCTCGCCGGCCCGGCGGATCGCGACGGGTGAGAAGTCGACGCCGGTGACCCGGGCGCCGCGGCGGGCCAGCGACACCGCGTCGAAGCCCAGGTGGCACTGGACGTGCAGGACGTCGCAGCCGCGTACGTCGGGGCGGCCGGCCAGGGCGAGCGCCGCGTCCTCGACGTCGGTGAGGGTGTCCGCGCCCGCGACCAGCCCGGCGAGGTCGTAGTACGCGTCCTGGCCGTGCACGGTGGCGCGCAGGTCCCAGTTCGCGCGGTTGAGTGCGGCGGCGGCCGAGTCGGAGGGCACGGTGGGAGGCTAACGACCTGCCTCGTGCGGGTCATCCGTTTTTTCGGCGCCTCGTGGCCGCCCGGTCGTGACGGAGATTGCTGTCAAGATCATGCGACAGTGATCTTGCAAATAGCATCTGTTGTGCCGATTCGGCAGACTGTTGACCGTGCAACATCCGCCAGCACGGGTCCGCAGCGCGGTCGCCTGCGAGTACCACGGTTGTCACAACGCCGCCGCCATGGTCCAGCTCCTGCCCGGCCCCGGACCCCAGGGCACCCTCGTGGTCGACGGCTTCGCCGACGCCGAACGGGCGGACCATGACCTGACCGCGCAGGTCGCCGGCGCCGGACACGCCGCACCGCTGTACGACGCCACGCTGGCCAGCCAGGTACGGTCCGCCGGTCCCGACCTCGCCACCGCGCTGTTCGACCGGGACCCGGCCTGGGCCCCGTTCTTCTGCCCGACCTGCGAACGCGCCTACTGCGCCGACCACTGGCGCGCCGACCGCTGCCCCTTCGGTCACCGCCAGTACTGACCTCACCGCCCGCCCGCGCTTCCGTCCCCGTTGGCATTTTCCCGTTTTCTACGTTTTGCCGGACCCTGCAGAACCGTACAAAGCGGGAAAATGCATATGCGGCGAAGATCATTCTATGCATTTGCCCGTTTTCTACGTTTCTCGGAAACTCATATAACGTACAAAAGGGGAAAATGCGCTCCGAGGCGAGCGGGGCAATGGGCGGAGCGCGGCAGCGGAGCGCAGGAGCCGAGGAGGACCACCCGGGCGCGGGAGAGGCGCGGGTGGCCCGGCTGGGTCAGGAGCGGCGGTGGACCGGCTCGCCCTTGCCGAGTACGACGATGCCCGAGTCGGTGACGGTGTGGAACTCGCGGTCGGACTCCAGGTCGGCACCGATGCGCGCGCCGTCCGGCACGACCACGTTCTTGTCCAGGATCGCGCGCCGCACCACGGCGCCACGGCCCACCCGTACGCCGTCGGACAGCACCGAGTCCTCCACCCAGGCGCCGTCCTCGACGACCACGTCGGGGGACAGTACGGACCGGGCCACGGTGCCGGTCACGATGCAGCCGGCGGACACCAGCGACTCGTACGCCCGGCCGCCGAGCACGAACTTGGCCGGTGGCAGCGGCGGCATGTAGCCCCGGATCGGCCAGTCGGAGTTGTACAGGTTGAAGACGGGATGCACGGACACCAGGTCCATGTGTGCGTCGTAGTACGCGTCGATGGTGCCGACGTCCCGCCAGTAGCCGTGGTCGCGGCCGGTCGCGCCGGGGACCTCGTTGCTGGCGAAGTCGTAGACGTTGGCCATGCCCTTGTCGACGAGCATCGGGATGATGTTGCCGCCCATGTCGTGCGCGGACGCCGGGTCCTCGGCGTCGAGCCGGAGCGCGTCGAGGAGTGCCTCGGCGGTGAACACGTAGTTGCCCATCGAGGCGTACGCGTGCTCCTCGTCGCCGGGGATGCCGGGCGGCTGCGCCGGCTTCTCCAGGAACCGGTCGATGCTGCTGCCGTCGTCACCGGTCTGGATGACGCCGAACGCGCGAGCGTCGGCGCGCGGCACCCGGATCCCGGCCACGGTGGCGGCGGCGCCGGACGCGATGTGCTGGTCGACCATCTGCTTGGGGTCCATGCGGTACACGTGGTCGGCGCCGAACACGATGATGTAGTCCGGGCCCTCGTCGTACACGAGGTTCAGGGACTGGAAGATCGCGTCGGCGGAGCCGGTGTACCAGCGCGGCCCGAGCCGCTGCTGCGCCGGGACCGGGGTGATGTACTGCCCGAGCATCCCGTTCATCCGCCAGCCCTGCGAGATGTGCCGGTCCAGCGAATGTGACTTGTACTGCGTGAGCACGCACAGCTTGTGATAGCCGCCGTTGACCAGATTGGACAGTACGAAGTCGATCAACCGGTACTGCCCGCCGAAGGGCACCGCGGGCTTCGCTCGGTCTGCCGTGAGGGGCATCAGCCGCTTACCTTCGCCGCCAGCAAGAACGATGCCCAGAACCCGCGGTGTACTTCTTGCCATACGAAAACCATACTGGTGATCGCAGGGCGCGGCACCTCAAGACACAACCTGTTAACACAGCGGTAAAGCCGCTGTGTGGGCGTGTCCCACGGACCGGGCGGGCGCCGGGCCGGGCACGCGGGTCGCCATCCGGCCAGGCGCGGATCGGCACCCTGCCGGGAGCGGGCCGGACGCCGGCTGGCGTCGGCGGTGCGCCGGCGGTGCGCCGGGTCAGTCCCCGGTGCCGGTGCCCACGCAGAACTGGTTGCCCTCGGGGTCGGCGAGGACCGTCCACGCCTGACCCGGCACCGAGTGCTCACCCAGTGTCGTGGCGCCCAGCCCGACCAGGCGGACGATCTCGGCCTGACCGTCCTCGGCGCGCAGATCCACGTGGATGCGGTTCTTGCCGGCCCGTTCCTCGGGCACCCGCTGCAGGCCGACCGCCGGCTCACCGTCCCCGGCCGGTCCGAGCATCACGAACTCGCCGACGTCGAGCACCGTCGGGGCGTTGAGGGCGGCCGACCAGAACTCCGCCAGCCGGCGCGGATCCGCGCAGTCGATGGTCACCATGCCGATGTGCAGTCCCATGGCCGGCACACTAGCCCGCCCCACCGACACTGTCCGGCGCTTCGGTACGGTCGCGGCCCACGGACAGGCGCCGGTTCACGGGGAGACGGGCACCAGTTCCTTCTCGCCGTCCCAGTCGACGAGCTCGCGACCGTACCGGTCGTCGCACAGGTCGTCGGCGTCCAGCACGCCCATGGACACCTCGTACCGGCCGAAGCCGTACCCCGCGCCGGCCAGCGTGGCGAGCGCCCACGGCCGCATGCCCTCCTTCCACCGCTCGGCGATGTGTTCCTCCACCGGCACCCGCACCGTGGCGATCACGTCGTCGTCCAGCCGTACCGGATCGTCGTTGACGAGCCGGACGAGCCGGAAGCAGTACTTCTCTCGAGGCGCGTCGTCGATGTAGAACATGCCCGCGTTCGTCCCCAACCAGGTCACCCTCTGCTCCCCTCCGCCACCAGAACGTGTCAAAATGGACCGTATCACGGAGTTGGCTATATAACCAGTTTGCACCCTGTGGATTTGAACCTCTAAACTCCGCCTGACTGACAAGGAGGACGCTTCATGGCGAGACCGGTCTCTCCGGTCGTGCAGGGCTGGATGCTCGGAGTCCGGCTGCGGCAGTATCGGGACCAGTCCGGCCTGACGGCGACCGAGGTGGGAAAGCGCATCGGGTGCTCCCAGGCGCACATCTCGGTCATCGAATCGGGCAAGCCCAAACTCACGCAGGATCGACTCACGCAGTTGGCGGAGCTGTACGACGTCGGTTCGACCACCGCGAAGGAGCTTGAAACCCTGCGACGGGAAGCCACCAGCCGCGCGTGGTGGCATGAGTACTCGGGGTTCTTCAGCGAGCAGTTGCAGAGATTCTTCGGATACGAGGCAGGCGCCGAACACGTGCGCGGGTACCACAGTGAACTCGTCCACGGCCTGTTGCAGACGGAGGACTACGCTCGCGCAATCATCCGGGGAGGCTCGCCACACGTGCGACTGACCGAGGTGGATCGCCGAGTGGAAGCACGAATGATCCGCCAGCAGCTCCTCACCGACTCGAATCCGCTCCACGTCACGTCGATCCTCAGCGAGAGCGCCATACGGCAGCAGATCGGTGGGGCCGCGACGATGCGGGCGCAGCTGCGTCATCTGGTTTCGTTGGCCGAGGAGCACCCACACGTAACCCTGCACGTGCTGCCGTTCTCAGCCGGAACTCACCCCTCGATTGGCGCTCCGTATCAGATCCTGTCGTTTACCTCAGGCCTCCTTCACGACATCGTCTGGCAGGAGATCCTTACATCGACTGATATCGTTGACCAGCCAAACAAGGTCACCGAGTACGTCATGACGTTCCACGAAACGGCTCGGCTCGCCCTTGATGAAGGCGAATCACTCGACCTGATAACGCGAGTCGCTGGAGAGCTGTGATGGCAACGCCCTACCCGTGCGCCGGCGGCTGGTTCAAGTCAAGCCGCAGCTCCGACAACCCGCAGTGTGTCGAGGTCCGGTTCGGCGACGAGGTCGGGGTACGGGACTCGAAGGACCGGGGTGGGCCGACGCTCGGTGTCGGGGCGGAGTCCTGGCGTGCGTTCGTCGCGGACATCAGGGGTGGCACGTACGACCTAGCCTGAGGCGCATGGCAGCGACGGCAGGGGCCGGCGCCCGGCGTGCGGGCGGAGTCCCGGCGGGCGTTCGTGACGGACGTCCGGGCCGGCGAACACGACCGGTGATGGAGTGTCTTAAGTGGACGGTGGGCAGCCAGGCCAGTGGCAGTACCCGGGGATGACCGCGCCGGAACCCCAGCGACCGACCGTGCTCAACGCGGCACTGATCGCGCTGGTCGGCCTCATCGTGCTCTGCCTGGTGGAGACCGCGGTCGGCGTGTACATCCTCGGCTCCGAGGCGGACAACGGCACCGCGGACAACGGGTCCTTCACGCTCCGCCAGGCGGTCGTCATCGACATCGTCTTCAACCTCGTGCTCGCGGCCGGCTTCGTACCCACGCTGCTGCTGATCGCGCGCGGGCGCCCGGCCGGTCGGGTGATGGCGATCGTGCTGAGCGCCTTCTATCTGCTCGCCCGCTGCGGCTGCGGCGGGTTCAGCGGCCTCATCGGCGGCCTGTACGCGAGCGGCAACCCCGATTTCAGCCGGGACGAGTTCTCCTTCAACCCGAACATCTGGTTCGTCGTCGTGGGCATGGAGGTCTTCGCGATCGCGGTCACCGTCGTGGCGACCAGCCTGCTGTTCTCCCGCAACGCCCGCGAGTACTTCCGTCTGGCCCGGTCCTAGCCGCGCAACCCAGCTGAGAGAGTGTCACAAGTGGACAGTGGACCGCCCGGCTGGCGACCGGTCCCGCCCATGGCCGCGCCCGCCGCACCGCGTCGCCCGAACGCGGTGAGCATGGTGATGATCGCCATTGTCGCCCTCATCGCGCTGTGCCTGCTGGAGACGGCGGTCGGCGTGTACATCCTGGGGGCCGAGGCGCACAACGGCTCCGTCGACGGCGACGGGTTCACCGAGCGGCAGGCGGTGGTCATCGACATCGTGCTCAACCTGCTGATCGCGGCCGGTTTCGGCCCGTCGCTGGTACTCATCCTCCGCGGCCGGCGGCAGGGGCAGGTACTGGCCCTGGTGCTCAGCATCCTGTACCTGCTCGCCCGCTGCGGCTGCGGCGCGGTCAGCGGGCTGGTCAGCGGCCTGTACGCGAGCGGTAACCCGGACTTCGACCGGGACACGTTCACGTTCAACCCGAACATCATGTTCGTGGTACTGGCGATCGAACTGATGGCGATCGTGGTGACCATCGTGACGATGAGCCTGCTGTACTCCTTAGCCGCCCGCCAGTACTTCCACGCCCGCCGGTAGCCCTGCCGCGTCCGAGGCGATGGCCTATGGCGTGGCCCGCGAGGTGGTCGGCGGTGCCGCGGAGTCCGGCACCCCCGGGTAGTCGGGCAGCTCGACGCCGTTGACCGCGCGCCCGATCAGCTCGGTGAAGCCCTCCGCGTCCAGCTCCGGACCCGGGCCGGCGTCCGGCACGGGGACGCCGAGGCTGTGCACGTGCAACCGGCCGATCTCCTGGTTGGCCTCGACGAACGACCGCATCCGCGCCTCGTGGGCGGCGAACCCGGCCTCCGGGTCCCATCCGGCCGCGGCCAGTTCGCCGGCCAGCACGTACGCGCCGACCAGTGCCAGCCCGGTGCCCCCTCCGGACATCGGCGACGAGCTGAACGCCGCATCGCCGAACAGTCCCACGCGGCCGTTCGACCAGCGGTCCATCACCACCTGCGCGACCTGGTCGAGGTAGAAGTCCGGGGTGTCGTCCAGGTGCGCGAGGATGCGCGGCGCCAGCCATCCCATGCCGGCCATCCGCTCACGCAGCAGGCGCTTCTGGGCGGCGACGTCGCGGTGATCGACGTCGAAATCGACCGAGGGGAAGGAGAACATCGCCATCGCCCGGGTGGCGTCCTGGATGGGCCGCAGCAGGGCGGAGCGCCCGGAGTCCTTGTCCTGGTAGTCGATCAGCCATCGGTCCAGCCCGAACTCGTTGGGCACGCTGTAGAAGGCCAGTACGAGCCCGAGGTGGCGGACGTACCGCTCGCGCGGCCCGAAGACCATCGCCCGCAGCTGCGAGTGCAGCCCGTCCGCCCCGACCACCAGGTCGAAGCGCCGCCGGCCACCGCCCGCGAAGACCACGTCGACCCCGTCCGCGTCCTGGGCGAGCTCGGCGATCCGGTCACCGAAGACGTACTCGACACCGTCGCGGGTGTCCTCGTAGAGCACCCGGGCCAGGTCCCCGCGCAGGATCTCGATCTCCGAGATGTACCCGTCGCCGCCGTCGTCGTCCGCACGGAAGGTCTCCAGCACGTTCCCGTCCACGTCCACGGTGTACGCGCCGGCGGTGTCGGTGCAGGCCGCGCGCACCGCCGCGTCCAGCCCCATCCGCCGGATGACCTCCCGGGCCACCCCGCGCGCGTCCACCGCCTGACCACCGGGACGCAGCTCGGGCGCCCGCTCCACCACGGTCACCTCGGCCCCCCGCCGGCGCAGCCAGTGGGCCAGCGCCGGCCCCGCGATGCTCGCCCCCGCCACCAACACCCTGGTACCGCTCACAGCGCCCCCTGCTCGTCCGATTCATGCCGATGATGTGGAGTTGGCCCCGCCCTCAGCCCGCCCCCATCCAGACACTCAGACGACGACGCGGCCACGAACTCATCGGTGCGCAACCATCGGGTTCAGCGGATCATCGCAGTCCACACCGGTCGTGCCGGCCGGATTACCAGAACCCCGATGTCCGGTGCCGTCAGGCACCGCCAGATGGCTGCCGGTCTTCGCCCGCCTCATGGCGGCGTCACAGGCAGCCGAGGGGCTCGTCGTGGGTCGGTTCCGGGAACGCGGCGAGGGTGATGGGCGGGGACGGCGCGTCGCTTGCGAAGCGCAGCAAGCCGCCGAGCAGTACCACCAGGGGACGCCACTCGCGGTCCGACGTGACGTGCAGGTTCGGACCGAGCTGGTCGAGCAGCGCCGCCGACCCACAGCGGAACGCCAGCTCGACGCACAACCCGCTGAACCGTCGGTGCAGGTCACAGCCACGCCAGCGCAGGGAGCCGTTCACGAACGGGAGCAGGTCGTACCGCTCCGGTACCGCATCGACCTCGGGCGCGCGGCCTCCGGCCGCGTCGCACCACCGCCGCGCCGCGGGGTCCGGCGAGTCGACGAAGTCCAGCAGCGCGGCCGGCCGCCGGAACAGCAGCACGTGGTCGTCACCGCCGACGAACTCGGTGTACTCGCTGCCCCACGGGCTGCGCAGCCGTGCCGTGTAACCGGGCTCCCGTTCGGGCAGCTCGATCCGGATCAACTCAGGCGCGCACACGCGCCAGTGTGCGCGAGCCGGGCAAGCTTTGTCGGCTGGTGG
>JBAUUM010000143.1:0-2221 GCA_049582705.1 Actinocatenispora sp. | reverse complement strand
GGGCGGACCGTGCCGGGCAGCGCCCGCTGCACCCCCCGTCCGACGGCGAGCGCCGACGGCGGTGCCTCCCACGCCTCGCGGATCATCCCGCCGCCCTCTCCGGCGTCCGGCCCGTCCGACGCCGTCTCCGCGCCGCCTCGCCCGGTGCCCGGTGATCCCGCGTCCGGTACCGCGTCCGGTACGTCCGTCCAGAGCAGCTCGGCGACGTCCTCGAAGCGGTGGGTGCGGGCCAGGGCGGTGGCGTCGTGGCCCCGGTAGTACAGGGCGCCGTCCGGCACCAGCAGGGAGAGCCCCGTGTCGAGCACGACGTCCAGCGAGCCCGCCCGCCCACCGTGCCGGGTGCGGGCGGCGAGGCGCCGTACCTCACCGCGGTCGAACCGGGAGGTGCGCCCGTCGGGCCCCGGATGGCGACTGAGCTGCCCGCGGCTGACGTACGCGTAGACGGTGGCGGCCTTCACACCGAGGATCTCGGCTGCCTGCGCGGTGCTGAGCCAGTGCGGTTCGTCGGCCATGGCGGCGAGCATAGGTTGATGCTGTCAATATTGACAACACTCAGCTCGCGGGCAAACCTGGAGCCATGAGTTCGGTCAGCGCGATGGCCCGCCACTTCGCCTTCGTGGCGAACGGTGGTTTCGCCAGCTCCCCGCTGTACACCCGGCTGTGCGCGATCGTCGCCGACGACGAACGGTTGCTCGACATCGCCGCACACGGCCGGCCCGGTCAGCAGCCGTCGAACCTGCTCTTCGCCGCCGTGCACTTCCTGCTGCTCGGCGACAGCGACCTGGCCGGCGGCCGTGCCCTTGCCGGCGGCAGCAACGTGACCGGCGCCAGCGACAGCGACCTGGCCGGCAGGAATGGCCCGGCCGGCGATGCCGCACCCCCGGCGTTGGCGGCGTGGTACCCGTCGCTGGCCGGCACCCGGAGGCCCGACGATCCGGAGCTGGCCGGCGCGTTCGCCGACTTCTGTCTGACCCGGCGGTCGGAGATCGTCGGCCTGGTACGGCACCGCCTGGTGCAGACCAACGTGGTCAAGCGCTCCGCGCTGCTGCGCCTCGGCCTCTCGGCACTCGCCCCGGAACTGGCCGGCCGGCCGGTGACCTTCCTGGAGGTGGGCGCGAGCAGCGGTATCCACCTGGCCTTCGACCGGTACCGGTGCCGGATCGGGGACCGCACGTTCGGGCCGGAGCACTCGCCGGTCGTCATCGACACCGAATGGCGTTCGCCGCTCCCGGTACCGACCGGCACGGTGCGGATCGTCGACCGGCTCGGCGTCGATCTGAACCCGGTCGACATGACCGATCCGGTGGAACGGCGCTGGCTGCGTGCGCTGGTCTGGCCGGAGAACCACGCCCAGGCCGAGCTGCTGGCCGCGGCCGCGCTCCTCGTCGCGGAGTCCCCGGCCCGGATCGTGCCCGGTGACGCGGCGACCGTACTCGCCCGTCTCGACGCCGAACTGCGTACCGACATGCCCCTGGTGGTGTGGCACGCCGCCACCCGGGCGCACGTGGCCGCGGACCGGCGGCCGGCCTTCGACGCGGCGATCGCCGTACTGGGCCGGCGGCGTCCGTTGTGGACACTGTCACTGGAGACGCCGGACGACGACGTCGACGCCTGGTACGCCCGGTACGGCATGTGCTATGCCCTACAGCTTCGAGCCGGCACGGGTGACCCGCGCCGGCTCGCCGCGGCGCACGGCCATGGCGACTGGGTCGAACCCGTCGACTGGCCGCGCGCCTCCCTCGACGGTCAGCCGGCCCGGTAGGCCAGCCGGTCGTCACTCGGCATCAGCAGCCACAGGATCGCGTAGACGAGAACCTGGCTGCCGGGAAGTATCACGGACAACACGAAGATCAGCCGCACCATCCCGACCGACCAGCCGTACCGCCGTGCCAGTCCGGCGCAGACCCCGGCGATCATGCGGTCATCCCGCGGACGACTCAGCGTTGCCATCGACGCTCACTCCCTCGGTACCGTCAGCGGCTGGAAGTCCAGCCGACACTCTCGACGGTACGGATCGGGCGCGCCCGCGGCATCGACGTGGCGGACGATCCCCCGGCGGTGCTCCCCTACGGGAGCAGCCCGGACCGGCTACGGGTGTCGTCCCCGGAGAACGTCTCGCTGGTGACGTGCCCGGCCGGTGACGGGCCGGTCCGACGGCGCGGGCGGGGTCTGCCGGGCTGATGGATCCGACGGCGCGCCGCGGCCGCCGCGATGCGTGCTG
>JBAUUM010000142.1:0-4567 GCA_049582705.1 Actinocatenispora sp. | reverse complement strand
CGTCCGGCGCGACCGCCTCCGCACCGGCCGGCTCCCGGTCCGACGCGACGACCTCCGCCCCGCCGGTACGACAGCCGCTCAGAGCCTCGGGTCGACCGGCTCCGACTCGCACGCGAGGACCGCCGCGACGACCTCGTGCACCCGGTACAGCGGCTCGCCGGCCGCCACCCGGTCCAGCGCCGCCAGCCCCAGTACGTGCTCCCGCCAGGCCATCGACCGTTTCCGGGACAGCCGACGGTCCCGCAGCCGGGCCAGCGTCGCCGGCTCCGTGTAGTCGGGACCGTAGATGATCCGCAGGTACTCCCGGCCACGGCACTTGACGCCCGGCTGCACCTGCCGGCCCTCCGGGACCCGCAGCCCCTGGTACGGCTTGACCACCATGCCCTCGCCGCCGTCGCCGGTCAGCGCCAGCCACCAGTCCGTACCGGCCCGGACCGACTCCTCGTCGCCGGTGTCCACCACGATCCGACGGGTCGCCGTGAACAGGTCCGGATCCGCGGCCACCAGGCGGTCCGCCAGCGCCAACTGGCTGCCGTGGTCGAGCCCGGTGTGGTTCGCGCCCTCGCTGGCGAGCAGCGCGAACGGCGCCACCCGCAGCCCTGTCAGGCCCTCGGTCGGCCAGCAGTACCGCTGGTACACCTCGGTGAACGCGTCGACGGCGGTGACCTGCCGGGCCAGCCGGTCCCGCAGCTCGTCGGCCGGTACCCCGCGCCGTACCGCCGAGTCCAGTACCGCCAGCGCGGCCGGTACCGCGGCGCCGGCCGCCGCGGCCACCTCCGCGTACTGGTCGGAGACCAGCGCGCCCGCCTTGGCCGACCACGGCAGCACCTCGGCGTCCAGCAGCAGCCAGCCGGTCCCGTACTCGTCGAACAGGCCGGCCTTGGACGCGGCGGCGCGGACCCGTTCCAGCAGCTCGGTGCCCGTCGGGTCGGCGAAGAACGCGCGCCCGGTGCGGGTGTGCACCGCGCCCGGCCCGGCCACCCCGAACGCGGCCTCGCCGGCGGCGTCGTCGCGGGTGACGAGCACGACCGCGCGGGAGCCCATGTGCTTCTCCTCGCACACGACCCGCGGCACACCGGCCTTCCGGTAGTCCTCGAACGCCTCCGTCGGGTACTCCAGGTAGCCCTCGACCGTCGCCGTGCTGCACGGCGCCATCGTCGGCGGCAGCCAGCGGAGCAGCCGCGGGTCCAGGGCGAACCGGCTCAGCACCTCCAGCGCCGCCGCGGACTCCTCCGCGCCGACGGTGACCGCGCCGTACCCGGTGTCGATGCGTCGCCGCCCCGTCACGTCCGCCACGTCCAGCAGGTCCGGTTCGCGCTCCGGCGGCACCAGCGGGCGGGTCGGCTCGTACCAGACCTGCTCGGCCGGCACCGAACGCAGCTCCCGCTCCGGGTACCGCAGCGCGGTCAGGGTGCCGCCGAACACGCAGCCGGTGTCGACGCACAGCGTGTTGTTGATCCATTCGGGCGTCGGCACCGGCGTGTGCCCGTACACGACCGTGGCGGCGCCCCGGTAGTCGTTGGCCCACGGGTACCGCACCGGCAGCCCGTACTCGTCGGTCTCGCCGGTGGTCTCGCCGTACAGGCAGAAGGACCGGACCCGACCCGACGAGCGCCCCTGGTACTCCTCCTTCAGCCCGGCGTGCGCGACGACGAGCCGGCCGCCGTCGAGTACGTAGTGCGAGACCAGGCCGTCGCAGAAGACGCGGAACTCCTCGACCGTGTCGGCGTCCAGCGCCTCGAACTGCTCGACGGTGCGTTCCAGACCGTGCCGTACGGTCACGTCCCGCCCGGACAGCTTGCGGACCAGCTTCTGCTCGTGGTTGCCGCACACGCACAGCGCCGTACCGGCCGCGATCATGCCCATCACCAGGCGCAGCACCCCCGGCGTGTCCGGACCGCGGTCCACCAGGTCACCGACGAAGACCGCGGTACGGCCCTCCGGGTGGCGGGCGCCGACGGCGCGCCCGGTGGCGTCGGTGTCCAGCACCCAGCCCAGCCCGGTCAGCAGCGTCTCCAGTTCGGCGCGGCAGCCGTGCACGTCGCCGATGATGTCGAACGGGCCGGTCAGTTCCCGCTTGTCGTTGTACTGCCGCTCGTAGCTGATGGTCGCCGCGTCGACCTCCTCCGGCGAGGTCAGCACGTACACCTTGCGGAAGCCCTCGCGGCGCAGCCCACGCAGGCCGCGGCGCAGCTCGGTGCGCTGCCGGTGCACGACCTGCCGGCCGAGCTTGCGGTCGGTGCGCGCCGCGTTGCGTTCCACGCACACCTGTTCGGGCAGGTCGAGCACGATCGCGGTGGGCAGCACGTCGTACTCGCGGGCCAGCTTGATCAGCTCGGCGCGGGCGAACTGCTGGGTGTTGGTGGCGTCCACGACGGTGAGCCGACCGGCCTTCAGCCGGAGCCCGGCCACGTGGTGCAGCGCGTCGAACGCCGCCGCCGTGGCCGACTGGTCGTTCTCGTCGTCGGCGACCATGCCGCGGAACGCGTCGGACGACAGCACCTGCGTCGGCGTGAAGTGCCGGCGCGCGAACATGCTCTTGCCCGCGCCGGACGCGCCGACGAGCACCACCAGGGACAGGTCCGGTACCGAAAGATCAGCCACAACGTCGCAGTATCGTCCCCGCCCGCCAACCCCAACCACCGGGTTTCCGCCTGCTCGCCGTCGAGGACACGGCCACCACCGGTGCCGGGCCGGTTTCTGCCGCCGCCCTTGT
Organism: Actinocatenispora sp.; assembly: GCA_049582705.1. Taxonomy (GTDB): domain Bacteria; phylum Actinomycetota; class Actinomycetes; order Mycobacteriales; family Micromonosporaceae; genus Actinocatenispora. The sequence goes on along the minus strand of JBAUUM010000142.1, from coordinate 1,851 downwards.
TCTGTGCAGCGACGCGCCGATTGGCTCGGCGTGTCGCTGCACGGAAGGTCGGCGCCCCCCCAACTGTGCAGTGACGCGCCGATTGGCTCAGCGTGTCGCTGCACGGAACGGAGGCGCCCCCTGAACTGTGCAGCGAGACGCCGAATGGCTCGGCGTGTCGCTGCACGGAAGGTCGGGCGGCGGGGTCAGCCGAGGAAGATCGGGTTGGTCAGGGCCGCCATCGTGCCGTACGGCGGGCTCGCGTCCGCGTCGTCGTGGCGTACCTCGATCCGCACGTAGGCGGAGTACTGCGGGGTGGTGCGCCAGGTGATGGTGCCGGACCCGCCGGCCGGGAGCGACTCGGCGTGCAGCTCGCCCCGGTCGGTGATGACGCGGACGCGGCCGTCGGGTACCCCGGACACCTCGACCCGTGCGGTGACGGTGGCGCCGGACTCGACGGGCAGCCGGTCGCCGATCTGCGCGGTACGGCCGTCGCCGGACACGGTGAACGTGAGGGCGACCGAGGAACTCTCGGCGAGCCAGCTGCGACCGGCGGCGATGCCGGCGATGACGGCGTCCCGGGACAGTTCCGGTGCGCGGACCACGGTCTGCGGCAGGCCGATGACGTTCGCGTCGGAGTGCGCGTCGCTGTTGCCCATGGCGGGCAGCCAGCGGCTGTTGGAGCGCAGCGAGTCGACGAGGAAGCCGTCCCACAGCGCGACCGACGATTCGTCGTCCGGCTTCCAGGTGCCGTTCCACACCTCCATCGCGTCGGCCAGTTCGTAGCCGAACTTCCAGTTGCAGGCGGGGCAGGTGCCGTACGGGTGGGCCGGTACGAACAGTCCCCCGGCGCGGTGGATCTGGCCCACGAACCGGGCGAGCTGGTTGTCGGCGACCCGGTACCGCCAGTCGACCCACTCGCCGCCGGGCAGGCCGAGCGCCAGGTAGTGCCCGTTGCGGGTGGTGACCTCCTGGCCGGTGATGACGAGCAGGTCGTCGCCGGTGTACTCGGCCCACGCGGCGTGCGCCGATGACGTGTTGTGGTCGGTGGTGGTGATGAAGTCGAGGCCGTGGGCCCGCGCGCCGGCAGCGATCTGCGCCGGGGTCCGCTGCCCGTCGGAGTGGACGCTGTGCAGGTGGCTGTCGCCGCGGTACCAGCTGAGTCCCCGGCCGGCGGCCCGCTCCGGTGGGTACCGGGGCCGGTACGGCTCGCCGGGTTCACCGAAGGTGAGGGTCACGGTGACCGTGTAGTCGAGGCCCTGCGGCGCCACGGTGTACGGGCTGAGCACGACGTGCCAGGTGCCGGGCCCGACCGGGCCGGGCAGGTACGCGGGGGTGGCGGCGGAGGCGCTGATCTCGAACGATGTCCGGGCGCCGCCGGACCAGCCGCGGAAGCCCTCGCCGCCGAGCCGTGCGCCGCGCTCGTCGAAGATGCCGATGTCGCAGGCGTTGCCGCGAGTGCCGGACGGCACGGTCGGCCTGCTGTACGAGTACTCGACGGCGATCTTGTTGGTGCCGCGCGGCACCTCGACGGGCAGGTACGCGTAGTCGGGCGCGCCGGGGTCGAAGTGGCCGGTGACGGTCTTGCTGCGGGTGGTGCCGGAGGCGGACGGCACGAAGCCGACGGGCCCGAGGGTGATGGACGCGACGCCGGTGGCGATGCCGGCACCCAGCAGTACGCGGCGACGCAGTACGCGGGGACGCTGTACGCGGGGGCCGGAGGCGACGCCGACGGGGGTGTCGGGTGCGGCGATCTCGGACGTGGGGTCGGGCGCACTGTCGGACACGACGCCGGGCGCACCGTCGGACACGACGCCGGGCGCACCGTCGGACACGACGCCGGGCGCACCGTCGGACACGACGCCGGGCGCA
>JBAUUM010000141.1:0-4738 GCA_049582705.1 Actinocatenispora sp. | reverse complement strand
CCTTGTCTCCCTCGGTGTGCGGCGCCAATCCGTACAGTGTGCGGGCCACCTGGCGGAACAGTGAGTGGGCGGTGAACGTCGTGTCGCCCAGCAGCGTTCGCAGAGCCTGACCAGACTCGGCCAACGCGAGTTGGTAAAGGCTGAACACAGCCTGTTGGTGGATGAGCAGCAGACGGTGCCACTCCTGAACTCCGCGGTAAATCACTGCCGCCATCTCGCCATTGGCCAGCCCTTGGTTGGTGCAGTCGACCATCCGGTGGGTCCAGCCGCTGTCGCCGGAGACCAGTTGCTCGGTCTGGACGAACTTCTGGTCGAAGACTTGCTGGACCGCGTCGGCCTCGTCGATGATCATGAGGTCGACATGCTGCTGGACCGCTTCGAGCCATCGCATGGACTCCGACGCGGGCTCTGCCCGGCTGGCCACGAGACACTGCGGCGTGGTCACCCACACCTGGGCTGCGACGATCTCGCGGAGAGCTTTCTGCGCTGGGCATACCGTCAGCAGGGGGCAGTCGTGGATGCGGGTCTGCTCGGTGTCGACCGTTCTCAGTCGGCTTCGGCAGGGAAACTCCTCTGGGCGTAGGGGTGTCCAGGTGGCCTGGTTGGTGACCCGCAGCGGTTCCAGCAGACACGAGGCGTTGGCGTATTCGGCCGCGGGGTCCGGGGGGTACTGGCCGGAGGGGAACAGCTCCGTGGCCTGGTCGATGTGCGTCTTCCAGTACCGGCCGATGTGATCCGACCGCGCGCTACGGCCGATGAGGGGCACCGCGTCGATGCCGAGGTTTCGCAGGGTGGAGACCTTCTGGTAGACGTCGCCAACCGAACTGACCACCAGGCAGACCCGGTCGCCGTGTTCGCGGACCCGGTTGATGGTTAGGAGGTCGGCTAGGGTTGTCTTGCCGGAGTTCATCAGCCCGACCCAGTGTTCCAGGCCGTCGATGGTGAACTGCCGGGGCTGGTCTATCAGCCGACCGGATCCCGTGTCGACAACGCTGGGTCGCATCTCGGCGACCCACTTGGTGTAGTGGCCCTGGCGCAAGTCAGGCCGGTCCCGCAGTTGCTTGTCGACCGCGTGCGCGGTGGTGACGATGTCCTTGTCGACTTCGACTGTCCACGGCTGACGGCCTCGGGCGCTGACGGTGGGTAGCGAAGCCAGCGGGGGTGCTGGCGGCAAGTGGTCAGGAATCTGAATGACCTCCCGCCGGTGGTCGTCGACATAGAAGGCGTACCGGCCACCTGCTGGCGCGGGCGGGTGCTGGTCGCGGGCCGTGCGGTAGGCCAGCGGGTCGGCCATCGCCTCGGAATAGAACCGGTCGCGCTCCGCGACGACCGAGGTTGCCTTCGGCTCGAACACCGTGCGGTCGTTGACGCGCCGGTTGGGGTCGTCGACACGCTCGAACGCACGGATGGCCGCAGGGAGCCGGACGTACTTGTTGAGGGTGCTGCGCCAATAAGCGCGGCGGGCAGTGTCACGCATGCGGTGGCGTACCCGCCGGATGGTGACCACGAGGTCGGGCGTCACCGCGACGTAGCCGGACAAGATTGCCGGCAGCGCCCCGATCGGTTCCCCCGGGAAATTGGCCGCCATGAAGGCCAAACCGAGTTCGGCCTGGCAGAGCTCCGCACTGGTCAGAACGCCTTTAGGAAGTCCCGCTGCGTCCAGCAGACCAAGGAGGCCCTCGCACCAACTCGTCGTGTCTCTCACGTGGTGGCCAACTCCTTGGCGCGGGTCTTAACCATCTCGATTAGGACGTCCTCTCTGACTACGGTGACGCCGGCGTTGCCTGGCCGGCCATCCAGTTCGGCCTTTAGCTCGTCGAGGTACTGCCCCTGGTCGGCCCGGTGCCTGGGTACGGCCAGGTATCGCTTGTCGCACGGGAATTCTGCGGGCCATGCGAATCGCCGACCCAGCAGCCGGGCACTGAGCTGATCCTTGGCGTCGACCGCCCATGCCTCACAGACGTTGACCTCGCCGCGGCCGTTGCTACGCAGGAACTCGATGAGGATGTCAACCATGTCCAGCTGGGGGTAGGCCACGACCTCGAGCCGCCCGTCGAAGGTGGGGTCCTTGCTGAGCGTGTCCATGATCCGGACTTCGATCAGGCCGGGGTCATGGATGAACCGGCGCGTCGCCCGGTGATGTTCGTAGAACCGACGGATGGTCTTGACTGACTTGGACCCAGGAGATCCGCCGGTGCAGCCCGGCGTACCGCAAGGCTCGGCGTCGACCACCGGATTGCCGCACCCCGGGCAGGTCAGATACGTGTGGGTCCCGCTCATGGGCGTGGTGATGTAGGCGTGCTCAACCAGGCGTCGGACATAGGTCTGTCCGCTGTTGTCGGCGACTGGCAGTTGCTGCTCCAGGCGCAGCAGGTCGGAGTCACTGAGCACCGGACGGTCGATCAGCAACCGGCGCAGTGCCGCGTAGACGACCTCCACCTGCTGGTCGTTGGCCCCACCGTTGGCTGCCGCAGCTGCTCTGATCGCCTTGAAGACCTGGTTCTCTACCCATTCGGCCTCGACATCGGCGCTCGAGGCGAGGCGGGCTGCCTGCTCCGCAAACATCGAAAGCTCATCGCCGACCAGGAGTTCGTGCTGCAGGTCGCTGTCCGACAGCGCCAGATCCACATCCCAAGTGATCAATGGACGCGAGCACCATGCCATGAGCTCCAGGTCGCTGGCCGGTCCTACGACCCCCTGACCGAGGCACCGCCACCACACGCGGCTGAATCCCACGCGCCAGGATGCCGGCAGCAGCCCCGAGTCGGCTGCCCCCGAACGGGCGTGATTGCGCCAAAGGATCATCTGAGCTAGGCCGGCGCAGAGCATGGTGACGGTGAGGTAGTCGTCAGCCAGCGTGGGCGACGAGAGTCCATCCGTGGATGCGACCGCGGACATGTCAATGGCGTTCATCGAGTCCTGCACTGTCGGGCCGAAGTGAGGAAGCATGGCAAGGCGCCAGCCGTCCCTTCGCAGGACTTCTGGTTTTTCGCCCTCAAATGAGGGACAATATCGCGAAGAGTTGGCGATCACAACAGGGCTGCCAATGGAAATTTTCGGCTGTCGCTACCGGATGGCACATGCACTGGCTGAACCCGGGCTCCGCGAGCCGCGCCTGCGGCGGAGTTCGACGAGTCAACGCCGCGGTGGTGCTGGCTGCTGGAACACCAGCGCTGCGGGCCAAATCAGGGCGGACCCGAGCCGCCCCCGAGCACGCGAGGCAGGTCGGTGATTCGGGCGTTCAGACGATTGCGGTCGAGTGTGAACCGATACGCACGTGGAACAGCCACGGACGTGTGAACGATGCGTCGGTATCGTTGCGCGTGAGCTGCGAGGGCTGCAGCCGCGACCGCGGTGTCGCTGCCAGTCGAACGTCATCACGCGGGGTAGCTGATCAACAATGAGCCGATGCTGACGCCGTCCCGCCTGAAGCTCGCTCGTCACCGACGAGGCTTAACGCGTGAGCAGCTGTCCAAGCTGGCCGGCCTCACGACCCGCAGCCTGCTCGCCTACGAAAACGGGACGCAGCGCCCATCCCCCGATAACCTCGACCGCTTGGCCGGCGCACTCGAGATGCCAACCGCCTTCCTGCAGGGCGGTGAGGTCGATGAGATTCCAGTTGAAGCGATCAGCTTCCGCGCACTTAGCAAGATCACGGCGGGCAAGCGGGATATGGCCCGCAGCGCCGGCCGCATCGGCCTCATGCTCGCCCAGTGGATCGACCAGCGGCGGGTACCGCCGAGGCTGGACGTCCCCAACCTGGTCGGCATCGACCCCCAGGCGGCTGCGGAAACCCTCCGCAAACAGTGGGAACTGCCCGCAGGCGGCGTTGATAACATGATCAACCTGCTGGAAGACCATGGCGTGCGCGTATTTTGCGTCGCCATGGACTGCCACGAAGTCGACGCCTATTCCTTCGTCTGGAACGCGACGCCCTTCGTGTTCCTGAACACCACCAAGACCGCAGAGCGCACACGCTTCGACGCCGCCCACGAACTCGGCCACCTCGTGCTCCACGCCGGCACTCGACCCGCGCGCGGCCCTCAGACCGAACGCGAAGCCGATCGCTTTGCCGGCGCCCTCCTCATGCCCCGCCCTAGCATCTTGGCCTCCGGGCTTCGAAACGCCAGCGCCGAGCACATCATCGCTGCCCGAAAGCAATGGCAGGTCTCGGCCACGGCCCTGGCCCACCGGCTCCACGAACTGTCGCAACTGACCGACTGGGGATACCGCGCGGCCTGCGTCGACCTCACCCGCCTCGGCCATCGGAACGGCGAACCCGGGGGGATCGCGCCGGAACACTCCCGCGTCATCACCGACACACTGCACACAACACAACCAGGCACGTCGCTCATCGCCCAGGCCGCCGGCGACCTGCACCTCACAGTCGGGGAACTAGAGAAATACATTCGTGGACTCCTCCCGGCCGGCAGCGCGGCCACGCACCGGCGGACACCACCCAGACGACCGACACTAACGCTGCTGCCTTGAGATGGTGAGCCGTCCATAGCTGTGCTGCTCCGTGATGTGAGCGGCACCCTGGTGGAGTCTGTAACCAGGGCGGGAAGCCGCTCCGGAACAATCCAGCGCCGAACTGTCGTACCTAGGGCATGACACAGACGACTACATGGGACACGTCGATGAACGAGGAGCGCGAGCCGACTGCGGCCGAGATCGAAGCCTGGCAACGCGACAACGTCCTCCTGCCCGCTGAGCAAGCGACGCCGGACGAGTACCC
>JBAUUM010000140.1:0-6387 GCA_049582705.1 Actinocatenispora sp. | reverse complement strand
GGCGGCGTCGCGTCTGCTCCGTGCGGGACCACGCACCCGTGGCAGGGCGACCGTCGGGTGACGAGTGTGTGGGGCGGGGATGGAAAATGTGATATCAGTTTGATAGCCTGCGTCGTGTCAATGCGGGACGTGAGGAGCAGGACATGACTGCACATGGCGACGAGGGGCTGGCGAGGACCGAGGTCGACATGCCCGAGCCCCGGGTGGACGAGCGGCCGGCGGGTGATCGGAACGGCCTGCCGATACTGGCCCTGGCGGTGGTCCTGGTACTTCTCGGGGTTGCCGCGCTGATCGTGGCCGGGGGTCGGCACGGCGCCGTGAGCGGCGTGCTGGCCGGGGCGGGTGTGGTCGCGATCCTGCTCGGTGTGCTGCTGAGCGGTGGACTGACCCCGGTCGCGCCCGGTGAGGCGCGCGTGGTGCAGCTGCTCGGCCGCTACGTCGGCACGGTACGGACCGCCGGTCTGCGCTGGGTCAACCCCTTCACGCAGCGCCGCAAGGTCTCCACCCGGATCCGCAACCACGAGACGGAGGCCACCAAGGTCAACGACGCCGACGGCAACCCGATCGAGATGGCCGCAGTCGTCGTGTGGCAGGTCGAGGACACCGCCAAGGCCGTCTTCGAGGTCGACGACTTCGGCGAGTTCGTCGCGATCCAGAGTGAGTCCGCGGTGCGTCACATCGCCGGCAGCTACCCGTACGACGCCCGCTCGGAGACTGCGCTGTCGTTGCGGGACAACGCCGACGAGATCACCGCACGCCTGTGCACGGAGATCTCCCTGCGGGTCGCGTCGGCCGGCGTGCGCGTCATCGAGTCGCGTATCACGCGGCTGTCCTACGCGTCGGAGATCGCCCAGGTCATGCTCCAGCGCCAGCAGGCCGGTGCGGTGGTGGCGGCGCGCCGGCGGATCGTCGAGGGTGCCGTGGGCATGGTGGAGATGGCGCTCGACCGGTTGGCCGAGCGCGGTGTGGTGGAGCTGGACGAGGAACGCAAGGCCACCATGGTGAGCAATCTGCTGGTGGTGCTCTGCGGCGACCGTGGCACCCAGCCGGTCGTCAACACCGGATCTCTCTACCAGTAACGCCGGCACCAACCGGACTGTCGATACGAGGCGGTGTATGCCTTCCGAGCGCAAGAAGATCCTGCTGCGACTCGATCCCGCGGTGCACGACGCGCTCGCCCGCTGGGCCGCCGCGGATCTGCGTAGTACCAACGCGCAGATCGAGTTCGTGCTCCGTCGGGCGCTGGCCGAGGTGGGACGGCTGCCGAGCGGTGTCGGCCGGATGCGCGGCCCCGGCCGGCCGCCCCGGCAACCGGAGGACGCCGACGACCCCGAGGGCGCGGCCGGGGAACCGGGCGTGGAGGGCACCGACGACGCGTGACGTCGTCGGTGGTGGTCCCCGACGCGGTGACGCGCCGTCCGGTTCAGGACACCTCGGCCGGCTCTCCGCCGGTGATCCGGACCAGTTCGGCGAAGGCGGTCGGGAACACCGCGCGCGGCACGCCGCCCGCCGCCCAGACCAGCGGGTGGTCGCCGAGCGTGGCATCGACCACCGTACGGACCGGAGCCGGGTGTCCGACCGGTGCGACGCCGCCGATGGCCTGCCCGGTGTGCTTCCGGACGAAGTCCGGTGTCGCCCGCCGTAGCGCGCGAGCACCGAGCAGCTCCGCGACCCGGGCGGTGTCGACCCGGTGCGCGCCGGAGGTGAGGACCAGGACGGGCCGGTCGCCGTCGGGGAATTCGGCGGTGAAGATCAGCGAGTTGGCGATCTGCCCGACCTGTACGCCGAGAGCCGAGGCGGCCGCGGCCGCGGTGTGTACCGCCTCGGGCAGCAACCGCACCTCGCCCGACACGCCCGCCGCCCGTAGCGCGGACCGCACGGCGACGACGTTGGGGTGCTCGTCGGCACGGTCCGTCCGCTCGTCTCGCTGGGTCATGTCGCCCATTGTCGGCGCCGGAGGACCGGTCCCGCCCGCGGGGGGCTGCCGGATCGGTGCGGTCGGCGTGCCGGCGCGCCGACCGCACCGGGCGGTACGGGGCCGGGTCAGACGGCGATCCGGACGTGCTGGCCGGCGAGCCAGTCGTTGGTGTTGAGGAACAGTTCCAGTCCCCGTCGGCCCAGCTGGTCGCCGCTGGCCGGGGCCGCCGCGAGCTGACGGACCACGTCGGGATTGAACAACGACAGCGCCGGACCGGTCCCGTCGGCGAGCACCTTGTCGGCCTCGTCGCGCAGGGCCTGATGGTACGTCGGGTCCTGCGTCGACGGGTACGGGCTCTTGACCCGATCCACGATGGACTGTGGGAGGACGTCCCGGGTCGCGGCCCGCAGCAGGCTCTTCTCCCGCCCGTCGAACGTCTTGAACGCCCACGGCGTGTTGAACACGTACTGCACCAACCGGTGGTCGCAGAACGGGACCCGGACCTCCAGACCGACGGCCATGCTCATCCGGTCCTTGCGGTCCAGCAGGATCTGTACGAACCGGGTCAGGTGCAGGTAGCAGACCTCGCGCATCCGGCGTTCGAGGCCCTCCTCGCCGTCGAGCCGGGGCACCTCGGCCAACGCCTCGGCGTACCGGTCCGCCACGTACGAGCTGAGGTCGAGGGTCCGGGCCAGTTCCGGATCGAACAGGCTGTCCAGCCGGCCGAGCCGGCCGCCGGCCATCGCCAGCCACGGGAACGTGTCCGCGCCGATCGCCTCCGGGTCGTGGAAATGCGCGTACCCGCCGAACACCTCGTCCGCCGACTCGCCGGACAGGGCGACCGTGGACCGCTTCCGGACCGCCGCGAACAGCAGATACAGCGAGGTGTCCATGTCGCCGAACGGTGGCGCGTCCCGCGCGGTCAGTACCGCCTGCCGGGCGACCGGATCCATGAGGTCCGATGTGGACAGTACGACGTCGGTGTGGTCGGCGGACACGTGCTGGGCGAGGTCGCGGACGAACGGCGCGTCCGGGGTGGCGCGCATGAAGTCGGGCCGGAACCGCTCGGTCTGGCCGACGAAGTCGACGGAGAAGGAGCGCACCGGCCCGGTCCCGGCGGCGGTCAGGCTCCGCTGGGCCAGCGCGGTGATGACACTGGAGTCCAGGCCGCCCGACAGCAGCGTGCAGAGCGGTACGTCGGAGATCAGCTGCCGGGATACCGTGTCGTCCAACAGTTCCCGGACGGTCCGTATCGTGGTGTCCAGGTCGTCGGTGTGTGGCTGCGCGGTCAGCTGCCAGTACCGACGCTCGGTGTGACCCGCGCTGGTGACCCGCACCAGGTGCCCGGGTCGTACCGCGCGCATCCCGCGCAGCGGCGTCATGCCCGGCGTGTTGACGAACGCGAACAGCTCACGCAGGCCGTCCGCGTCGATGACGGGCTCGACCAGCCCGCTGGCCAGGATCGCCTTCGGCTCCGAACCGAACAGCAGGCCGCCCTCGATCGGCTGGTAGTACAGCGGCTTGATGCCCATCCGGTCGCGGACCAGCAGAAGCGTCTCGGTGCGGGCGTCCCAGACGGCGAAGGCGTACATGCCGTTGAGCCGGTCCACCATGGACTCGCCCCACTCCAGGTACGCGTGCAGCACCACCTCGGTGTCGCTCGCGGTGCGGAACTGGTGGCCGAGGCCGGACAGTTCGGCTCGCAGCTCGCGGTAGTTGTAGACCTCGCCGGAGTAGGTGAGGGCGACGAGTTCGCGGTCGCCGTCGAGATAGCGCATCGGTTGCCGACCGCCCTCGATGTCGATCACGGCCAGCCGACGGTGCCCGAGCGCGACGCGGGGCTGGAGGTAGAGCCCCTCGTCGTCGGGGCCACGACACGCCATGGTGTCGGTCATGGTCTGCACGACGGACCGCGCAGCGGTCAGGTCACGACGATGATCCACCCATCCGGTGATGCCGCACACGCATGTACTCCCCGGGGTTGGCGCCGCCGACGGGCACGTACGCCCGGGCTGGCGTGGCGGCGATCAGGGCCGCCGGGACGCCAGTGTTGTCCGGTATGTAGACGGTGTAAACACATTGTGAACTTTTACATAGCCAAAGTATGTACTTCCGCCCCGTGAACACCGCGCGAACTGTCCGTGTACTCCCTTGCCGTGCCGCACGCCGCATCGGTCTGATGGTGGTTCGTCGCCACTAGTACGGAGGACCCATGGCCGAACGCGTCGTGCTGCACGTCGGCGTCCCGAAGACCGGCTCGACCTTCGTCCAGGAGATCCTGTGGGCCAACCGCGACGCCCTGCTGCGGCAGGGCATCCTGCTGCCCGGCTCCCGGGCCGCGCACTACCAGGCCATGGGCGACCTGCGCCGCGGTCTCTGGTACGACCCGAGCGCCCGCTGGACGTGGGACCGCCTGGTCGACGAGACCAGGTCGTGGCCCGGCACGGTGGTGATCAGCGAGGAGATGCTCGGCGCGGCCACCGCTGACGAGGCCCGCCGGGCGGTGCGCGATCTGGCCCCGGCTGCGGTGCACGTGGTCGTCGTCGCCCGGGATCTGTGGCGCACCATCCCGTCGAGCTGGCAGCAGGCCGTCCGCGCCCGGGGAATCAGTGGCTTCCGCGAGTACGTCGCCTCACTGCGCACGGGTTCGCGGCAGGCGTTCTGGGACCACCAGACCCCACTGCCGGTCCTGCGCCGCTGGGGTGGGCAACTGCCGCCCGAGCAGCGCCACCTGGTGACGGTGCCGCCCCCCGGTAGCGACCGGAACCTGCTGTGGCAGCGGTTCCACCGCGCGGTCGGGATCCCCGACGGGGTCTGCCGGGTCGACGAGGTGGCCGACAACCCGTCGCTGGGTGCGGCCGAGACGGAACTGCTGCGCCGCGTCAACATCGCGCTCGGCGACGAGTACCCGCTCAGCATTCCGTACAAGAAGGTCGTCCGCCGTCATCTGGTCACCCCGGTCCTGATGCGGCGGCCGCGCGGGGCTCGCTTCGGCGCCCCGCTCGACATCGCCACCTGGGTCGCGGGCAGGGCCGAGGAGATGGTCACCCAGCTGCGCGACTACCCCTGTCAGGTCTGGGGGGACCTCGACGATCTGGTCCCCACCGCGATGAGTGCCTCGGCCGGGCCCGACGACCTGACCGACGGCGAACTGCTCGATCTGGCCGTGCAGACGATCGTCGACCTGCTGCGGCGTACCGAACTGGACCTGGCGCACCGCGACGCGGACCGCCGCGCCGACTGGCGGCACGGTCTGCGGCGCCGCGTCGGTCGTGCCGCGCACCGGCTCGGCATCCGCTCTCCTGGCGGCTGAGCGGCGGCCAGCGGGCCACGCGCGTCGCGGCATCCGTTCTCCCGGCGACGGACTCTCCCGGCGACGGACCGGCAAGCAGGTTTCCGGTCGCCGGCGGATGCGGGACGGTGGCGTGGGTCGCGGGCGCGGTGCGTGCCGAAATCGCGCATCGGCAGGTCTGATACGGTCCGAACGCTGGTCAGCCCGATCGGCGAGGGGGCTGGACCGATGGGAATGCTTGCTGCGTTCGGGCCGATCTGGATCCTGACCGCCGCCGGATACGGGGCACGGCGGGCGCGCATCATCGACGACCATCTCGCCAACGGTCTCGGGCGGTTCGTCTTCCACCTCGCGATGCCGGCCGCGCTGTTCCTGACGATGTCGCGGACGCCGCTGTCCAGCTTCGCCGGCGGGTCCCTGGTCGCCTTCGCGACGAGCACGGTCGTCGTGATCGGTGCGGGCTGGCTCGTGGCCGCCCGGTGGTTCGGCCGCAAACCGGGGGAGCGGGCGATCTGGGGGATGTCCGCCGGCTACGTGAACTCGGCGAATCTCGGCATCCCGATCGCGATGCAGGTGCTGGGCAACGTCTCCTTCCTGTTCGAGGTGGTGCTGCTGCAGACGCTGGTGGTCACGCCGGTCATCCTGACCGCGCTGGACCGCGCCGACGACGCCAGCGGCCGGCTGCGGCTGCGGCGACTTCTCACGCTGCCCGTGCGCAACCCGGTGATCCTCGGCTCGGTGTTCGGCGTGCTCGCGTCCGCACTCGGCTACCACCCGACCGGCGTGATCGATACCTCGCTGCGCCTGATGTCCGCCGCAGCCGTACCGGCGGCCCTGGTCGCGCTCGGCGCATCGCTGCACCGCGACGACGCGTCGGTCGAACGGACCAGGGCGGAGCTGGGCATCATCACCGCGGGCAAGCTCGTCGCTCAGCCGCTGATCGCGTACGTCGTCGGTGCGTTCGTACTGCACCTGTCGCATCCGCAACTGCTCGCCGTGGTGGTCTGCGCCGGCCTGCCCACCGCACAGAACACGTTCATCTACGCCCAGGAGTACCGGGCCGGCGCGACGTTGGCCGGCCGTGCGGTACTGGCCACGACCGTGCTGTCGCTGGTGACGCTCGCCGCCATCGCCGCGTCGCTCGGCTGACCCGGACCGCGGCCGGTGGGCGCTCCGC
>JBAUUM010000139.1:0-2108 GCA_049582705.1 Actinocatenispora sp. | reverse complement strand
GGCCGTCTCCGTGCGACGGGCCGCCGCCGTACGGCCTGGGGCGGGGGCCGCAATGGTGAGCCCTGGTGACCTGGTCGAGGTCGGGCCGGGCTGCGGCCCGGAGTTCACCGCGCCGGACCGGTTCCTGGTCGACGAGGTGTTCACCTCCCCGGTCATGCCCGGAAGGGCCAGCATCACCGGACGGTGGTGGCCGCCCACGGACACCCACCGGGTCACGCTGACCGTGCTGCTGAGCGGTGTACGGACCGTCGCACCCACCGAGCCGGCCCCGTGACCGGTGACCCGCCGCTGCCCGGCATGGGCGACGTCGTCCTGATCGACGAGCCCGACTTCGGCCCGGGCGTCGACGTCGACGGAGACGGAGGGCCGGTCGAGCCGGATCCTGGCGTCGACGTCGGAGAGAGCGCTGGCCCGGACCGTGGTCCCGGCGGTGCTCCGGCGCGACGGTTCCGGGTCATCGACGCGCGGCCCGGCGGGGCGGGGCGGGTCCGGCTGACCGGCTGGTACCTGGACTCCGAACCGCTCACCGAGCAGACGTTGATCCTGCCCGCCTCGGCGATCAGGCCCGTCGACCGGTACTGACCGGTCCGTTGCGTGGGTGGTCCGCCGCGCACCCCGACACCTGTGCGGCGGCACCCCCCTGACCCTTCCTGCCGCCGCACAGGCCACAACCACACCCGGGGCGGGTGGGTCCACGTGCCCGCCCGCCCCCGGACACCCGTACGGAAGGACAACCGTGAACCTCAGCGAGACGGCCGCCCGGCTGCGCGGCATGGTCGAGATCGACATCAAGGAGGACCGCGAGGCGGTCCTCGCCCTCACCCGGCGCCTGCACGACCGCAACGCCCAGCTCGAACAGCTGATCGGCGACGACGTGTACTCGTACTCCACCGCGACCGCCGAACTGTCCGCCGCGCGGGCCACGTGCCAGGTCATGCTCCGGCGCCTGGACGCCGCCGGAACCGAGATCACCGAGCAGGTCAACCGGATGACCCGCTGACCGCCGCCTGCCGACCGACCGTACCGACCCCGAGGACCACTGTGGACAGTCTGACCCTGACCCTCGCCTCACCCGCCGGGATGCTCGCCCACGCGGTCAAGGCGTACTCCACCCATCCCGTCGACCTGACGTACGCCGCGCTGGACAAGCTCGGCCTGCCCGCCAGCCGCGCGAACACCGTCGGCGTCCACACCGCGATCCGTGCCGTACTGGACTGGATGTACTGCACCGGCGCCCGACCCGGTGTCGACCCGCGCGACATCATCGACGTACTCGCCCGCCTGGACATCGCGGGCCAGCCCGACGCCGTCCGGGACGTGGCCGACACGACCGCCGCCCAACTGCTGTCCTGGATCTGGGGCGACCCGGTCAGCGCCGCCACCGGCCGCCGGCAGCAGATCGCTCAGCAGCTCGGCCACGACTGGGAGACCGACGACGGCTTCCCGCACGGCCCGTACGCCACGACGATCCTGTGACCACGGCCGGTCAGCTGTGCGCTTCGTGACGCGGCGGCCGGTCCCGGCCAGTTCGACATCCCCTGACGCGAGCGCCGGCTGCTCCATCTCGGACAAGGAGCTGGACCATGTCGTGCTCGGTGTGGGGCGTGACAAGGGCGGCCACGCGCACGGCGTGGGACAAAGGCGAGGTGAACAATGACAGAACCGCTGAGCGGCAGGGCATTCGTCGATCTTGCCGATGACCTGGTCACGAGTCTCGGCACCCGTCTCCCGGAACCCGAACGATCCGACGTCCGGGAGGACATCGCCGACTGGCTCCAGACGCCGGACCTCTTCATCAGGAATCTGGCCGGGTTCCTGGTCCACCAGCGGATTCCGCTCAGACCGGCCGAACGGGAGATGGCGATCCGCCTCATGCGCGCGCAGGAGATCGACCTCGCACTCGCTGACGAGTTCACCGTCCTGGATGGCCCGCCGGAGCCGTAGGGCGCGGCAGGTCGTGGGTGACGGTATGGCCGGTGCGGTGCGGTGCGGTGCGGTGCGGTGCGGTGCGGTGCGGTGCGGTGCGGTGCGGTGCGGTGCGGTGCGGAGCGACTGGCCGGTCCGCGTCGGGTGCGTCCGCGACGGCGTCCACGCGGTCAGCGGAGGGG
>JBAUUM010000138.1:0-9970 GCA_049582705.1 Actinocatenispora sp. | reverse complement strand
GCGCGCGGCACGTCGGCGGGGCCGGGTCCGGCACCGTCGGGACCGATACCGGCCAGCAGCGCCTCCGGCAGGTCGGCGACCGCGCGCAGGGTGGCGTCGGACGCGCCGACGAGTTCCTGCTGAATCTGGGCGAGGCTCCAGCCGGCCGCCTGCCGACGCTTGATCGCGACGATCTGCAGAAGGTGACGGGTGATGTAGAGCGCGGAGCGACCCCGCATCGCGGCGGGCCGGTCGACCAGGCCGATGGTCGTGTACCAGCGGACGGCCCGGCGGTCCGGCAGATCACGCACCCGACCGTTGGGCGAGCCCTGGTAGCCGACGGCCAGGGCGCGGCCGACCAGCTCCACGAGCTGGTCGAGTGTCCACAGCGCACGTCGATCCATGCCGGCCATGCTAACACTGTTATCGTGACACTGTCATCATTTGGCCATGACGAATCCACAGACGAGATCTGGGTACGACGAATCCGCCGGCGACCTGGATTCCGCGCTGGACGGCCGCCGCCGGCGGGCTCGGTACGGCGCGGTCAGTGCCGCGCGAGCGTGCGCACGTACCCGACCTGCTGTTCGATGGCCCGGGCGTGCGCCCGGCTCGCCACGGGCATGTCGACGACGTACTGACGCAGGCCGTCCGCTACGGACACCTGCAGCACGCCCTCCGTCCGCGGCTCCTTGACCAGCAGGAACAGCAGGCTCACAAACGGCACCACGAAGAAGCCGACGATGGCGAGCGCGACCGCCCAGCCCGGCGTCACGCGCCGCTCCCGCCAGTAGTCGACGGACCGCCAGGTCGAGCCCCGCAGGGCGAAGCTGCCGTTCGGGGTGTGTACCGAGGTCGGGGTCACCGAGATGGTCCCGAACCGGGCGATGGGCAGCTCGCCGGTGTGTTGGGGGTGGCCCGTCGCGGGCACCAGGTCCCTGGTCAGGGCGGCGAGCTCCGCGATCGTGTGCGCCGCGTAGGCGCGGCTCGCCCGGCGGTCGAACTCGTCGAGGTCGAGGCGACCCTCGCCCACCGCGGTACGGAGACGCTCCACCGTCGCGTCCCGCTCCGGGTCCGTGGCCCGGGCAGGACCCGGCGCGGCAACGTGTGCTGTCATGGCTCCACCCTGGCCGCCGGACGGCTCCGGGAAACCCGGGTGGACACCTGATTTTTCCCCGAGTGTCGGCGGCGGGACCGGGACACGGAGCCGCCGGCACGGTCCCGGAGCGGCACGGTACCCGGATCCATTCGGGCCGCCGAATCCAGACCCGGAACCGGACGGGCTGCCGGACCGGACGGGTTGCCGGGCCCGGCGTCGCACGCCGGACCCGGAACGGACGGTCAGTCCGCCGCGGGGGTGGTGGCCCAGCGCTGCGGGACCACGGCCGGCGCCTGCGCGGCCCGCTCGTGCAGTCCGAGGGCCGTCACCGACGCCACCACGAGCAGCACCCCGATCCACTGGGTCGCCGCGAACTTCTCGTTCAGGACGAACACGCCGACCAGCGCGGCGGTGGTCGGAAACGCCAGCTCGGCCAGGGTGGCCCGTGACGCCGGAGTCCGACGCAGCCCGCGGTAGTACAGCAGCAGGGCGAGCAGGCCGGGGATCAGCGCGAGCCCGATCAGCGGTAGCACGTCGGAACCGGCGACATGCCAGGAGGAGCCGGTGCCCAGGGCGATCAGCGCGGCGGCCGGCAGGCCGATCGCGAAGCGCAGCACGGTCACCAGCGTCGGTTCCAGATCGGTCGCGACGAACCGGCCCAGCACGGTACCGGCGCCCCACAGCACCGCGGCTCCGACCGCGAGCAGCGCGCCCGCGGCGCTGGCCAGCGTGACGTGCAACGGATCGGGGAAGGTCAGCAGCCAGGCCCCGGCCAGCGCCGGCAGCACGAACAGCAGGAAACGTTGGTGCAGCCGCTCCCCCAGCATCACGCTGGCCAGCAGGATCGCGATGAGAGGCTGCAGCTTCTGCAGTACCAGCGGGGCGATCGCGTCGCCGTAGGTGAAGGAGAACGTGAACAGGGTCGTCGCGACCGCGGACGCGCCGGCGCCCACCCCCACCATCGCCCACCGTTGCGCCGGTCGCAGTGCCCGGAACCCGCGGAACGCCCTGGGCAGCAGCGGTGCCAGCACGATCACGCAGACCAGGTGCTCGATCACCACGATCAGTGGGGTGGGCAGCTGCGTGGACAGCGGCAGACGCAGCAGCGCGTCGGTGCCCCACAGCGTCGAGGACAGTGCGATGAGCCAGGTCAGATCGCCACGTCGGGCCGTGGTCGGGGCAGCTTCGGGCATGGGCCGATTGTGCCGTACCGGCGGCCGGGGTCCATCCGCCAGCATCCGCGCCGGCGCCCACCGTCAAGCCCGGCGCCACACGCTCGATCACGCCGGGCGGCGCGGAACCGGGCTCGCCGCCGACGACTCCCGGCAGGGTCCACCGGCCGGTGTGTGACCTCGGTCATGTCCGCCCGCCGGTGTCGGTGGCGCGGGCGCCGGTCACCGGATCGCCGCGTCCTCGGGCACGTGCCGCGGCCGGAACGTGCCGGCGCCGAGCACCACCACCAACGCCAGCAGCCCCACCATGACGAACGAGGCCGACAGCGAGGTGGCCGCCGCCACCCAGCCGATCAGGGCCGGTGCGGCCAGGCCGGCGCCGTACGCGATGGTCGCCACGCCCGCGATGGCGTGGCCGGGATGCGGGGTGGCCGCACCGGCCGCGGTGAACGCGAGCGGCACCACCACCGCCACCCCGATGCCCAGTACCGCGAAGCCGAGGATGGCCAGCACCGGACTGCGTGCCAGCGCGATCAGCCCGGCGCCGGCGGCGGCGAGCACCCCGGCCAGCCGTACCGATCCGACCACGCCGAGCCGCAGGACGACGGCGTTGCCGACCAGCCGTCCCAGCGCCATCGCCATCGCGAAGCCCGTGTACGCCCCAGCGGCGATGGCCGGGTCGGCGTCGGTGACGTCGGTCAGGTACTTCGCCGACCAGTCGGAGCCCGCCGCCTCGCCGAAGATCGCACAGAACGCGACCAGGGCGATGAGCAGCACCGGCCGGGCCGGCAGCGCGAACGCCGGCGGTGCGTCGCCGGCCTGCGCCGCGTGCTCGGCGGGCAGGGTACGGCAGGCCCACACGCCGAGGACCCCGAGCAGCACGGCCATCACGCCGAACTGGATCCGCGCGTCGATGTCCAGCGCGGCGGCGGCGACGCCGACCCCCGAGGCGAGCAGGCCGCCCACGCTCCACAGCCCGTGCAGGCCGGACATGATGGGCCGGGCGAGCCGCTGCTCGATGACGACCGCCTCGGCGTTCATCGCCACGTCGGCCATGCCGGAGGCCACGCCGTAGAACAGCATCGCCGCGCAGAGCGTCACCAGGTTCGGCGCCAGGGCGGGTGGCACGAGCGCGGCGCACCAGCAGGCCAGCAGGACCCGGGTGACGGTACGCGGGCTGTACCGGTGCACCAGCCGGCCGGCCAGCGACATCGTCGCCATGGCGCCGACGGCGGGGAACAGCAGGGCGATGCCGAGCTGCCCGATGCCCACGCCGACATGGTCGGCGACCCAGGGAATCCGGGTGGCGAAACTGCCGGTGACCGCGCCGTGCACCAGGAACACGACGGACACGCCGGTACGCGCCCGGGCGTCGGAATGGTCCCGCACGTCTGCCTCCCACCCGTCCTGGGACCGACCCGGTCCCGTCCCCCGCGAGATTCCCCGGCCCGCACACCCGACGGGCCCGCCCGGCACGGCTCGGCGTCCCCGTCGTGCGACGGGGACGCCGGGTCCGACCGGGTCCGCTCAGCCCCGGGTCAGCCGCAGGGTGCGGATCTGGAACGGCCGGAACTCCAGCCGTGCCGCGGCGTCGTCCACGTCGAGGCTGCCCAGCGGACGCTCCAGCAGGTCCACCTCGGACACCCCGGTGACCGGGAAGCCGGCGCGCACCGTGGTCCGGGCGCGGCCGCCGCGGGACTCGTAGAGCCGCACGACGACGTCACCGGACCGGTCGTCGGCCAGCTTGACGGCCTCCACGATCACCGCCGGGTCGTCGACCCGTACCAGCGGCTCCGGCGCGTTGTCCGCCTCGGCCACGGTCAACGGCAGGTTCAGCGCGTAGCCCTCGGCCACCGCGTCGCCGATCTGCGCACCGGGTACCAGACCGTACGTGAAGGTGTGCACGTCCTGGTCGGTGCGCGGGTCGGGGCTGTGCGGGGCGCGCAGCAGCGTCAACCGGACCGTGGTGGTGGTGCCGCCGGCGTCCCGGGTGGCGCGGTGCACGTCGTGGCCGTACGTGGAGTCGGTCACCACGGCCACGCCGTACCCGGGCTCGCCGACGTGCACCCACCGGTGCGCGTACACCTCGAACCGTGCGTGGTCCCAGCTGGTGTTCGTGTGGGTGGGCCGGTGCACGTGACCGAACTGGATCTCGGCGGACTCGCGCTCGGCGTGCACGTCGATCGGGAAGGCGGCCTTCAGAACCTTCTCCGACTCGTGCCAGTCGACCTCGGTCTGCACGTCCAGCCGACGGCTGCCGGCCCGCAGTACCAGGGTCTGGGTGATGCGGGACTCGCCGACGCTGCGGCGGACCCGGACGGCACCGTACAGCGGGCCCCGCTCGACGACCTCCACCGAGTCGGCCTCGGTCAGGTCGGTGTGCCGGTGCAGGTAGTGCCGGTCGATGTCCCAGGCGTCCCAGTGGTTGGGGTGGTCCGGGTGCAGTTGCAGCAGGTTGCCGTAGCTGCCCGGAGCCAGCACCTCACGGTCGGCCGCGGTGTCGTACACCGACGTGATCAGGCCCCGTTCGTCGACCGTGACCCGGATCAGGCCGTTGTCCAGCACCAGGTTCTCGGCGGACACCGGGACGATCGCCCCACCGGCCGGCAGGTCCGGTTCGGCCATGCCGACGCCCAGCGCGGGCGCGGACGCGAACGCCGCCACCCGCCCGTCGGACAGCTTCTGCGACGCGTCGGCGGCCAGGCCGGAGGCGGCGGCCAGGTCCAGCGGGACCGCGGTGACCTCCGCGCGCGACTGCGGGCCGGCGTTGAACACCCGTAGCCCGCCGCCACCGCCGCCGCCGAGCGCGTGCACGGAACGGTCGATGATCCCGGTCAGTTCGCCGCGGATCCGTTCGTACGTGGCGCGGGCCTCACGGTGCACCCAGGCGATCGAGGAGCCGGGCAGGATGTCGTGGAACTGGTGCAGCAGTACGGTCTTCCACAGCGCGTCGAGTTCCTCGTACGGGTACTCGGCGCCGGCCTGCACCGCGGCGGCGGTCGCCCACAGCTCGGCGGTGCGCAGCAGGTGTTCACTGCGCCGGTTGCCCTGCTTGGTCTTGGCCTGCGTGGTGTACGTGGCCCGGTGCAGCTCCAGGTACAGCTCGCCGGACCAGACCGGGGCGTCCTCGTACTCGGCGCGCGCCTTGGCGAAGAACTCGTTCGGGTGCTCGACGGTGATCCGGGGCGAGCCCTCCAGGTCGGCCAGCCGCCGGGCCCGCTCCATCATCTCGCGGGTGGGTCCGCCGCCGCCGTCGCCGTGCCCGAAGGGCAGCAGCGAGATCGTCCCGGTGCCCTTCTCCGCGTAGTTGCGCACCGCACGGTGCAGTTCCTCGCCGGAGAAGACCCCGTTGTACGTGTCGGCCGGCGGGAAGTGGGTGAAGATCCGGGTGCCGTCGATGCCCTCCCACCAGAAGGTGTGGTGCGGCATCTTGTTCGTCTGGTTCCAGGAGATCTTCTGGGTCAGGAACCAGTCCAGCCCGGCCAGCCGGGCGATCTGCGGGAAGGCGGCCGTGTAACCGAACGAGTCGGGCAGCCAGATGCCGCGGGTGTCGACGCCGAGTTCCTCGGCGAAGAACCGCTTGCCGTGGGTGACCTGGCGGACCAGGGCCTCGCCGCCGGGCAGGTTGGCGTCCGACTCGACCCACATGGAGCCCACCGGCGCCCAGTTGCCCGCCTGTACGGCCTCCTTGATGCGGGCGAACACGTGCGGCTGGGCGTCACGCACCCAGGCGTACTGCTGGGCCTGCGACGCGGCGAAGACCAGTTCCGGGTACTCCTTGGCCAGCGCGGTGACGTTGGCGAAGGTACGCGAGGACTTGCGGACCGTCTCGCGCAGCGGCCACAGCCAGGCGGAGTCGATGTGCGCGTGCCCGGCGGCGGAGATGCGGTGCGCGCTGGCGTGCGCGGGACGCGACAGCATCTCGGCCAGCTCGGCCCGGCCGGCGGTGGCGGTGCCGACGACGTCGTGCAGGTCCAGCGCGTCGAGCATCCGCTCCAGGGCACGCAGGATCTCGTGGCGCCGCGGCTCCTGCGGGGACAGTTCCCGCATGAGCTCGTCCAGCACCTCGGCGTCGGCGATCAGCCCGAAGACGTCCTCGTTGAGCACGGCGACGTCGGCCTGGCGCAGCTGGTACATCGGCTCGTCGCCGGCGGTGAGCTTGTCACCCAGTTCGGTCGGTGCGAAGCCGTGCAGTACCTCCGGGTTGGCGGCGCCCTCGAGCAGCAGCCGCACCGGCTCGCCGCCGGACACCGGGTTGCCGATCGGCACGTACCGGTTGAGCGGGTGCAGGGCCTTCACCGGCACGCCGCTCTCGTCGTACGCCATCGCCTCGCAGGAGAAGCCGGGACCGCCGCCGAAGCCGAGGTCGAACACCGCCTCGACCCGCTTGCCGGCGAACTCGGCCGGCACCTCGCCGTGGACCCGGAACCAGCTGGTCGACCAGGGGCGGCCCCACGGGGTGCCCAGCTCGCACGGCTGGTAGTCGGCGGCGAGCGCCTCGGTCACCGGCACCGGCTCGTCGGGCACGTGCCAGACCTCGACACTCAGTGGCGCGGTCGCGGTGTACAGGGCCGGTCGGATCCACTGGGCCATCGCCCGGTCGAGTCTCCGCTCGACCTGGGCACGATCGTCATGCACTGCTCGGACTCCCCTTCGTGCCTGGGTACCTGCGCCCGCCCGGCAGTCGCAACGTTGTCATCCCACGCCACCTGGCAGTTGGGTCAAGCTATCCCGACCCGCCCGGCCGGCACCATGGGGGGAGCGTCACATCCCAGATGAATGGACGGCCCCGACACCTGTCCGGTTTGCCCGATCGCGGACCGTCCGCCCGCGGACACCGACCGTGCGGTGTCGCCGCTCGCGTCACTCCCCCGGGCGGTCGTCACCGAACCACGTCGACTGCAGGAAATTCCGCCCCCGGCGGTAGGTCGCGCGCCGTGGGTCGCGGGTGAACAGCCGGATCTCCTCGCGGGCCAGGTCCGCGGCGCCGATCAGGCCCGCCTCGTTGCCGAGGCTGGCGCGCACGATCCGGGCCTCGGGACGGAACCCGCGACCGGACAGGGTGCGCCGGAAGGTGTCCCGGGCCGGGTTGAGCAGCAGGTCGCCGGCGTCGGACACGCCGCCACCGATCACAAAGCAGCCTGGGTCGAGTGCGCAGGCCAGCCCGGCCAGGCCGATGCCCAGCCACTGACCGATCTCGGAGAACAGTTCGACGGCGGTCGGGTCGCCGGCCATCGCGGCCGAGGTGACCAGTGGCCCGGTGATCGCCTGGACGTCCCGGCCCGCCCGGTCCAGCAGCGCCTGTGCCACCGGCGACTCGGCCGCGGCGAGTTCCCGCGCCTCCCGGACCAGGGCGTTGCCGCTCGCGTACTGCTCCCAGCACCCACGATTGCCGCACTCGCAACGGTGCCCGCCGGGCACCACCTGCATGTGCCCGAACTCGCCCGCCACGCCGTACCGGCCGCGGTGCACCATGCCGTCGATGACCATGCCGCCACCGATCCCGGTGCCCAGCGTGATGCAGATCAGGTGCTCCTCGCCCTGCCCGGCACCGAAGCGCCACTCGGCCCATGCGGCGGCGTTCGCGTCGTTCTCCACCACCACCGGCAGCCGGAGCCGGGACGCCAGCGCCTCCCGCAGCGGCTCGTGCCGCCAGGACAGATGCGGGGCGAACAGCACCGACGAGCCCGTCACGTCGACGAATCCGGCCGCGCCGATGCCGACGGCAGCCACGTCGTGCTTGGCCGTCAGCTCGTCGACCACGTCGGCGATGGTGGCCTCGACCTCGCTCGGGCTCTTACTCAGGCCGGGCGTGTCCCGGCGGGTGCTGTGCAGTACCCGACCGGCCGCGTCGACCACGCCGCCGGCGACCTTGGTACCCCCGATGTCGATGCCGATCGTGAGCCGGCGCAGGAACCGCGAAGGCTGGCGGGTCCGGTAACGACGGGTCACGCCTTGACGGGAAGCCATGCCAGCATTCAAGCGCACCGCCCGTCGGAGCGTCGGCGGACCCCGTAGACACGGAGGTTTCTTGCGCAGACGGCCAAAGCGTTGAAGGATGAAGCCGATTCCGTCACGTCAGCGAGGAGCCGCCGTGCCCGCCCAGCCCGTCCCCCGTCGCGTCACCCCGGCGGCGCGGTTCCTGTTCATCGTCGCGCTGATCCTGGGCACCGTCGGCGCGGCCACGGTGCACCCGCCCACGGCGGCCGCCGGGCACCCGCCCACGACGCACGCCAGCGACCCGGACGTCGCCTACGTCGACGTGGCGGCCGCGACGCTGT
Source organism: Actinocatenispora sp. (assembly GCA_049582705.1). Classification (GTDB taxonomy): domain Bacteria; phylum Actinomycetota; class Actinomycetes; order Mycobacteriales; family Micromonosporaceae; genus Actinocatenispora. The sequence continues at coordinate 1,439 of JBAUUM010000138.1, read as the reverse complement.
GGACGGAACCGGGCCTGGACCGGGCGGTCGACGCGCCCGCCACCGGCAACCCGGTCGACCTGCGCCGCTGGACCGACGGCCTCAGCATCAGCGAGCGGCTCTGGCTGGTCGGCAAACTGGAGACCCAGGCCCTGTACGGCACGAAGGTGACGGTCCTGGAACGCTCCGACGGATGGGTCCACGTGGCCGTGGCCGGGCAGCCGACGCCGCGCAACGAGCTGGGCTACCCGGGCTGGCTGCCCGCCGACCAGCTGACCACCGACGGCCACTTCGGGCGCCTGGCGCAGCGACCGTTCGCCCTGGTCACCGCGACGCTGACGGCGCTGTACACCGATCCGGCCCGCCGCCACCGGCTGCTGCCCGTCGCGTTGGACACCCGACTGCCGGTGCTGGGCAGGGCCGGGCGCTCGATCCTCGTCGCGACGCCCGAGGGTCGACGCGCCTGGCTGCCCGCCCGGGATGCGACGGTCTACCACAGCGCCGCGGAGATCCCCCGGCCCAGCGAGGCGGACCTGGTGCGTACCGCGAAGCGGTTCACCGGCCTGCCGTACGTGTGGGCCGGCACCTCGTCGTGGGGTTTCGACTGCTCGGGGTTCACCCACACCGTCTACGACGTGCACGGGGTCACGATCCCCCGGGACGCGGACGCGCAGTTCGCCGCCGGGACCCCGGTGGCGAAGGAGGACATGCGGCCCGGGGACCTGATCTTCTACGCGCATGCCAGCGGGTACATCCACCATGTCGGGATGTACCTCGGCGACGGCTACGAGATCGACGCGCCCAACAACACGTCCTCGGAGATCAGCACGGTGGAGGTCGTCAAGGTCGACGAGCACCGCTACGCCGACGAGTACGCGGGGTCCCGCCGGTTCCTGTAGCCGGACCGTGGTGCCGGCACCGTCGACGCGCAGTGGGCCGGCCCTCCCGCCGGGCCGGCACCTGCCGGGGGCCGATGGGCGCACAATGGCGGGGTGAGCGACGATCCGCTGCCCCTGCTGCGCCAGCGCTGCCTCGCCCTGCCGGAGACCACGGAGCGGCTCAGCCACGGCGAACCGACCTGGTTCGTCCGGGACCGGAAGACGTTCGTGTCCTACGCCGACCACCACCACGACGACCGGCTGGGGTTCTGCTGCGCGGCGCCGCCCGGCGCGCAGGAGGCGCTGGTGGCGGCGGAGCCGGGCCGCTTCCACCGCCCGCCCTACGTCGGGCACCGCGGCTGGCTGGGCGTCTACCTGGACGTCCCGGTCGACTGGGACGAGATCACCGAACTGGTCACCGACGCCTACCGGGTGATCGCCCCGAAGACCCTGGTCGCCCGTCTCCCCCACGCCTGACCCGCCCACCCGACGCTGTTGACTCGACCAGCGACCGGCCACCCGATCCGGCCCGGCACGTCCAGCGCAAGGCTGGCAAGGCCGCAGGGAGCGCCGCCTACGAAG
>JBAUUM010000137.1:0-5072 GCA_049582705.1 Actinocatenispora sp. | reverse complement strand
GGCCACCAGCAGCGCCGCGCTCTGCCGGCCGCGCTTGTCGCCTCCCGCGTCGTCGCCGGCGCGCAGCGCGGCGAGCAGTCGTCGCGCCAACGGCTGGTCCGGGTCGGAGCCGACGAACGTGTCCCGTACGGCCTCGACCACGTCGCCGCCGGTCAGCATGTTGCCCTGCACGGCGAAGTCGGGTCCGGTCAGATGGCCCGCCCAGTCGGTGCAGTCGCCGCCGGTGAACGAGGCACCCGGCCCGTCGATGCCGATCACACCGACCTGCCGGCCCTCGCGCAGGTGGTCGGCCGCGGTCAGCCCGGCGATCACGTCGGCCGGCTGGGTGCCGGTACGCAGCAGCGTGAGGCCCTGCGGGCGGTAGGCGAGGTTGGCGAAGGCCTGGGTGGCGATGGCGCCCACCGCCGGGTCCGCAGCCGGTACGGCGCTGCCCACGGCGAGGAACTTGCTGGCCACGGCGACACCGAAGGCCGGCTTCACAGTGCCGTCCGGGCAGGCGATCTCCGCCCGGGCGACGATCGAGAACGTCATGGCCAGGCACCTTACGCACTGTCGGATCGAGGTTCCAGGACGGTGCACGTCGTGGCGACGGCAGATGCGGCGATTCCGGCGGATCCCGGGGTGTTCCGGCCGGTGGACGGGCATCCTGCCGCCGTACCGCGGTGACCGCCGCGTGCCTGGGGGCCACACGTGGTGACGGGCGCGTAGGGTGCCGGACATGGCGAAGGGGCGGGCGGAGAGGGTACGTCGGTATTTCCTGGACTGTGAGTTCATTGAGGACGGACGCACCATCGAGCTGGTCTCGATAGGCCTCGTGGACGAATCCGACCGGGAGTTCTACGCGATCTCCACCGAGTTCGACCCGGGCCGGGCGATCGACTGGGTGCGCCGGCACGTACTGGACAAGCTGCCGTCGCCCGCGGATCCGGCCTGGCGGTCCCGGCAACGGATTCGTGACGATCTGTACGAGTACCTGACCGCACCGTTGCGGGACGGCAGCGCCGACCGGATCGAGTTGTGGGCCTGGCTCGCGGCGTACGACCACGTGGTGCTGGCCCAGTTGTGGGGCGCCATGCCGGCGCTGCCGCGGGAGATCCCCCGGTTCACCCACGAACTGCGGCAACGCTGGGAGGACCTGGGCTCGCCGGAGCTGCCGGGGCACGGCAGCGACCGGCATGACGCGCTGGCGGACGCAAAGCTGGGCCTGGCCCGGTGGCGGGCGATGAACGCCGCCACGGCCCGCGCCTGACCGGACCGGGTGGGGACTGCCGAACGGCGCGATCGGCCGGGGGGCTACCGTTCAGCTACGGGATCCGTCAGGATCCAGGCGTGCCCGGACGTTGGGGTTGTGGCCCCATTTGTGTCCTGGCCGACCGGGCCGGCAATAGGCTGGCCAGCGTTGGGCGGCAATGACGCCGATACCCAGGGCAATGGGCGTGTGTCGGCCGTCAGTCTTCGGCGGCCGAGGATCGCAATTACACGAAAGGGCTGAGCGATCATGCGCATCGGCGTGCTCACGGGCGGCGGCGACTGCCCAGGTCTCAATGCGGTGATCCGCGCGGTGGTCCGCAAGGGCACCAAGACGTACGGCAACGAGTTCGTGGGATTCCGGGACGGTTGGCGCGGGCCCCTGGAGGGCGCGACGATGCCGCTCGGTGTCGGTGAGGTACGCGGCATCCTGCCCCGCGGCGGCACGATCCTCGGCTCGTCGCGGACGAACCCGTTCGCCGGCGACGGCGGTGGCGTGCAGCGGATCAAGGACCAGCTGTCCAGCCTGCGGGTCGACGCGTTGATCGCGATCGGTGGCGAGGACACGCTCGGCGCGGCCGCTCGGCTGCACGAGGAGGGCGTCCCGGTCATCGGCGTACCGAAGACCATCGACAACGACCTCGGTGCCACCGACTACACGTTCGGGTTCGACACCGCCGTCAACATCGCCAGCGAGGCCATCGACCGGCTGCACACCACCGCGGAGAGCCACCACCGCACCGTCGTGGTCGAGGTGATGGGCCGGCACGCCGGCTGGATCGCGCTGCACTCCGGCCTGGCCGGCGGCGCCAACGTGATCCTCACCCCGGAGCGGAAGTTCGACACCGACCAGGTCTGCGAGTACATCGAGGAGCGGTTCCGCAGCCAGTACTCGCCGATCGTCGTGGTCGCCGAGGGCGCGATGCCGCAGGACTCCAGCGAGATGACCAAGGACGACAAGCTGGACTCCTTCGGCCACATCCGGCTCGGTGGCGTGGGTCAGTGGCTCGCCGACCAGATCGAGCAGCGGACCGGCAAGGAGGCCCGCGCCGTCGTGCTCGGGCACATCCAGCGTGGTGGCACCCCGACGGCGTTCGACCGGGTGCTGGCGACCCGTTTCGGGCTGCACGCGATCGACGCGGCGCACGACAAGGACTGGGGCAAGATGGTGTCGCTGCGCGGCACCGACATCGTCCGGGTCTCGCTGTCGGAGGCGACGCGCGAGATCAAGACGGTGCCGCCGGAGCGGTACGCCGAGGCCGAGGTCTTCTTCGGCTGATCCTTCCCGTCCGCCCGGCCGCCGTGCCGGGCGGACAGCGGTCGGCCCGCGCGCGGACCGGGACACGGTGTGGCTGCCCGCGAGCTGGGCTCGCGGCGGTTGGCTGTGTCCGGCCGCCGGGCCGGGCCTACGGTGGTGGGATGGAACAACAGCACACGGTGGCCGTGATCGGTGCCGGCAAGATGGGCGAGACACTGCTGTCCGGTCTGCTGCGGGCCGGGTGGCCGGCCAGTCGACTGCTGGCCACCACCCGCCGGCAGGATCGGGCGCAGGAGCTGTCCGAGCGGTACGGCGTGCGGGTGGTGGACAACAGCGTCGCGGTCGCCGAGGCCGACGTGCTGACCATCGCCGTCAAGCCCCAGGACGCGCCGGGCCTGATGAGCGAGCTGGGGCCGCGGGTGCCGGCCGGCGCGCTGGTCGTGTCGATCTGCGCGGGCCTGCCCACCTCGTTCTTCGCCAAGCATCTTCCGCCGGGCACCCCGGTCGTGCGGGTCATGTCCAACACCCCGGCGCTGGTCGACGAGGCCATGACGGCGATCTCCGGCGGCAACCACGTCACCGCCGCCCAGCTGACCCTGGCCGAGGAGATGTTCCGCCCGCTCGGCCGTACGATCCGGGTCCCCGAGTCGCAGCAGGACGCGGTGACCGCGCTGTCCGGCTCCGGGCCGGCGTACTTCTACTTCCTGGTCGAGGCGATGACCGACGCGGGAATCCTGCTGGGCCTGCCGCGGCAGGTGGCGTACGACCTGATCGTGCAGACGGTGACCGGGTCGGCGGCGATGCTGCGGGAGTCGGGGGAGCACCCGGTCAAGCTGCGCGAGGCGGTCACGTCGCCGGCGGGTACCACCATCAACGCCATCCGGGAGTTGGAGAACCACAAGGTGCGGGCGGCGCTGATCGCGGCGCTGGAGGCTGCCCGGGACCGGGCGCGGGAGATCGCCGCCGACTACAGCTGAGGTAGCTGTGCGTGAGGGCGCCGCGCGCCGGAGGGCGGGGCGATGACGATCGTGGTCGATTCCTGCGCACAATCACACGCCGGTAACGGATTGTGCTGAGCCGTGGGATCTTTTCAGCCTGCACATCGCTTTTGTCATGGTGTTTCACCCTGCCGATGATCATGTTGGCCTTCAGCCCGTGATGCGGGAGAGCACGCCTTCGGTAGGGTGAGGCGCGTTGTTCTGCGTCTTCGGGCGGCGGGGCGACGCGTGAACCCCCATTTGACAGCAGGCAGGCACCCACCCAGGCCGCCAGATTCAGCCCGGTTTGGCAGTAGTCGGGACCAGGGTGGGCGCCGGCCAGAGACTACGTTGTGTGACTGGCGGTCCCAGACGCGCCGTGGGCGTCGACGTTCGGGCCGCTGTGTGGCCACGAGTGAAGAGGAGATCGTGCCAGCAGTACGCGCAGACTCGCTCTACAAGGTGTTCGGAAAGCGGCCGGAACAGTCGGCCAGTGCACTCAAGTCCGGTGCGACGAGGGAGGACGTGCGTCGCCAGGGCGCCACGCCCGCGGTGATCGACGCCTCGTTCGAGGTCGCGCCCGGCGAGATCTTCGTCGTGATGGGCCTGTCCGGGTCGGGCAAGTCCACCCTGATCCGGATGCTCAACGGCCTGCTGCCCGCCACCTCGGGCACGGTCGAGGTCGACGGCGTGGACATCACCAAGCTTCGCCCGAAGGAGCTCCGCGCGCTCCGGCGCAGCAAGGTCAGCATGGTCTTCCAGCACTTCGCCCTGTTGCCGCACCGCACGGTGCTGGACAACGCCGGGTACGCGCTGGAGGTGCAGGGCCTGCCCGCGGAGCAGCGGCGCGCGAAGGCCGCCGAGGCGCTGGCCCTGGTCGGACTGGAGGGCTGGGAGGACAACCTGCCCAGTCAGCTGTCCGGCGGCATGCAGCAGCGGGTCGGGCTCGCGCGGGCGTTCGCCGCGGAGACCGACGTACTGCTGATGGACGAGGCGTTCAGCGCGCTGGACCCGTTGATCCGCCGGGACATGCAGACCCAGTTGCTGGAACTGCAGACCCGGCTCGGCAAGACGATCGTGTTCATCACCCACGACCTCAACGAGGCCATGCGGGTCGGTGACCACATCGCGGTGATGCGGGACGGCCGGATCGTCCAGATCGGTACCGCCGAGGAGATCCTGACCGACCCCGCCAACGACTACGTCGCCCAGTTCGTCGCCGACGTCGACCGGGCCCGGGTACTGACCGCCAACACCATCATGGAGCCGCCCGCGGCGACGCTCGGCTCCGGCAGCGGCCCCCGCGCGGCGGTGAAGACGATGCGGGAGCACCAGTTGCCGGCCGTGTTCGTGATCGGCCGGGACCGCCGGCTGGTCGGCGCGGTACGCGACGCGGACGCCTCGGAGGCGTTGCGCCGTGGTGACCAGGATCTGGAGGCCGTGCTCGACCGGGAGGTCACCACGGTCTCCCCGGACACGCCCGTCGCCGAGCTGTTCGCGCCCGCGGCGGAGACGCCGCACCCGCTGGCGGTGGTGGACGACGAGGGCCGGCTGGTCGGCGTGGTGCCCCGGGTGACGCTGCTCGCCGC
>JBAUUM010000136.1:0-1534 GCA_049582705.1 Actinocatenispora sp. | reverse complement strand
GCGTACGCGGACCCGGCCACCGGCAGGATCAGGGTCAGCATGCCGACGGTGCCGGCGAGCGCGGCGCGCAGCGCGGGTAGCCGGCGCCGGGCGGGAGGACGGGTGGATGCTCGTTGACGGCGCAACGGATCTCCAAGGGGTACGGACCATCGCCGGCGGTACGCCGGGATTCGATGGTTCTGAGGCCATCAGGGGTAGTACGACCCTGTCGCCCCACTGGCCCGGGTGTCAAGACGTCCTGGGCGTCTCTTGCAAAAGTTTGCGCAAATTCTTGCGATGTCCGGCCGCATCAACGTGCCCCCATCTGTGCAGCGACGCGCCGATTGGCTCGGCGTGTTGCTGCACAGTTCGGCGGGGCGTCTTGTTGTGTGCAGCGGCGCGCCGATTGGCTCGGCGTGTTGCTGCACAGTTCGGCGACGCGGGGATGGGTGTCCGGGTTGCTGCGGGCGGTCAGGCGTTGGCCGGGGCCTCGCCCGTCACCAGGTAGATCACCTGAGCGCCCGCGTTGACCGCGTGGTCGGCGTAGCGCTCGTAGAACCGCCCGAGCAGCGCCGCGTCCACCGCGGCCGCCACGCCGTGCGGCCAGCCGTCGACGAGGATGCCGAACATCCTCCGGTGCAGCGCGTCCATCACGTCGTCGTCGCCGTCCAGCTCGGCGGCCCTGGTCACGTCCCGCTCGGCGATCACCCGGGCGAGCTTGTCCGCCATCCGACCGGCGACCTCGGCCATCGTGGCGAAGACCTCGTTCAGCTCCGGGGGCAGTACGTGGTCCGGGTGGCGGCGCAGCACGGTGGTGGCGACGTGGTCGGCCAGGTCTCCCATCCGCTCCAGGTCCGCGGCCACGTGCTGCGCGGTCAGCACCATGCGCAGGTCGGAGGCGACGGGGGCCTGCAGCGCGAGCAGCTCGTAGGTGCTCTGCTCGACCCGGTCGCGCAGCGCGTCGACGCCGGGCTCGCCGGCCATGACCCGCTCCGCCGCGGCCTGGTCGGCCTCCAGCAGCGCGCGGGTGGCCTCACCCATGGCCCGGCCGACGCTGTCCGCCATCGCGGACAGCAGCTCGCCGATCGCGGCCAGCCGTACCTGGTAGCCCTCGCGCATCATCCCGCCCTCGTCGTGTCGAGTCCGTTCGTAGCCGAAACTAGGTCGGGCCGGCGTCCACCGGGTGAACTGCGGTGAACGCTGATCTCCCGGGGCGTGAACATTACGAAAACCGCGCGTGGTTCGTCCCCGATTGAGCCGTCGCACGCACGTGCATCTGCCTACGATCGCTCCGTGGAACTGGCTGAGGCGGTGGCGTTGGGCGCGGCCGTCGGTGCCGTCGCCGGGACCGGCGTCACCCTCGGCGTGGGGCTGCTGCGGCGGGGTCGTTCCGCGGTGAGCGGTGACCGGCGGCCGGCCGGCCGGTCGGGTCCGGTGGCCGCCCGGAACGGGGTCGAATCCGTTGCCCGGTCCGCGCCGCCGACCGCCGACGGGGAGACGACAGCCGAGCCGGGGCCGCCGCCGGGCCGGCTCGCCGAGGCGAGCATCGCGGCCC
>JBAUUM010000135.1:0-4217 GCA_049582705.1 Actinocatenispora sp. | reverse complement strand
GTGCCTCGGCGGGCGGCCGCGGGGCGGCGCGTGCTCAGGGGTGACCCGGCGGGCTCCGGCGTCCCCGCGTGCGGAGCCCGCGCTTATCGCAATAGTTCACTCGTTTGTGTATGAAACGCGCATTGCCGGCGCCGGGTCGATTTCGCTCTCGGCGTACAGCTCGGCCTGCTGGAACAGGCGACCCCGCTGCATCGTTGGGGTATACGTCCTGCACAGTGAGGCGAAACGAGGTCGACCGACTGCCAGCCACCGGCCAGCTCAGGGGGTCGTGGCAGGTCCGGCGAGTGCGCCGGGCCAGGAGAAGGTCAGCCCTCAGCGATAGAGTGATGACACGGACACCACCAGGTGTTCGCGGCAGGTGTTCGGTACAGCAAGGTGTTCGTGAGACTCGCTCCCCAAGAGCGATGAGTGCCCAGGCAGGCCACGAGGGCATGAGCACGTGAGGAGCACGAGGAATGTTCGAGAGGTTCACCGACCGCGCCCGGCGGGTTGTCGTCCTGGCTCAAGAAGAAGCCCGGATGCTCAACCACAACTACATCGGTACCGAGCACATCCTGCTCGGGCTCATCCACGAGGGTGAGGGCGTCGCCGCCAAGGCGTTGGAGAGCCTCGGCATCTCCCTCGAGGGCGTGCGCCAGCAGGTTGAGGAGATCATCGGACAGGGGCAGCAGGCGCCGAGCGGGCACATCCCGTTCACGCCGCGGGCCAAGAAGGTCCTGGAGCTGTCGCTGCGCGAGGCTCTGCAGCTCGGCCACAACTACATCGGCACCGAGCACATCCTGCTCGGCCTGATCCGCGAGGGTGAGGGTGTCGCGGCCCAGGTGCTGGTCAAGCTCGGCGCCGACCTCAACCGGGTCCGCCAGCAGGTCATCCAGCTGCTGTCCGGCTACCAGGGCGGCAAGGAGCCGGCCGGAGCCGGTGCGACCGGCGAGGCCACCCCGTCCACGTCCCTGGTGCTCGACCAGTTCGGTCGTAACCTGACCCAGGCGGCCCGTGAGTCCAAGCTCGACCCGGTCATCGGCCGGGAGAAGGTCATCGAGCGGATCATGCAGGTCCTGTCCCGGCGCACCAAGAACAACCCGGTGCTGATCGGTGAGCCCGGCGTCGGCAAGACCGCCGCGGTCGAGGGCCTGGCCCAGAAGATCGTCAAGGGTGAGGTGCCCGAGACACTCAAGGACAAGCAGCTCTACACGCTTGACCTGGGTGCCCTGGTCGCCGGCTCGCGCTACCGCGGTGACTTCGAGGAGCGCCTGCGCAAGGTGCTCAAGGAGATCCGCAGCCGTGGCGACATCATCCTGTTCATCGACGAGATCCACACGCTGGTCGGTGCGGGTGCCGCCGAGGGTGCGATCGACGCGGCGAGCATCCTGAAGCCGATGCTGGCCCGTGGCGAGCTGCAGACCATCGGCGCGACCACTCTCGACGAGTACCGCAAGTACCTGGAGAAGGACGCCGCGCTGGAGCGCCGGTTCCAGCCGATCCAGGTCCCCGAGCCCTCGCTGGCGCACACCATCGAGATGCTCAAGGGGCTGCGCGACAAGTACGAGGCTCACCACCGGATCTCGATCACCGACCGCGCGCTGGTGGCCGCGGCCACCCTGGCCGACCGGTACATCTCCGACCGTTACCTGCCGGACAAGGCCCTCGACCTCATCGACGAGGCCGGCGCCCGGATGCGGATCCGTCGGATGACCGCGCCGCCAGACCTGCGTGAGTTCGACGAGAAGATCGCCCAGGTCCGCAAGGACAAGGAGTCCGCGATCGACGCGCAGGACTTCGAGCGGGCGGCTCAGCTCCGCGACTCGGAGAAGACCCTGCTGGGTCAGAAGACGCAGCGCGAGAAGGAGTGGAAGTCCGGCGACCTCGACGTCGTGTCCGAGGTCGACGACGAGCAGATCGCCGAGGTCCTGGCCAACTGGACGGGCATCCCGGTGTACAAGCTCACCGAGGAGGAGACCTCCCGGCTGCTGCGCATGGAGGACGAGCTGCACAAGCGGGTCGTCGGCCAGGAGGAGGCCGTCAAGTCGGTCTCGCAGGCCATCCGGCGTACCCGTTCCGGTCTGAAGGACCCGAAGCGGCCGTCCGGTTCGTTCATCTTCGCCGGTCCGTCCGGCGTCGGAAAGAGCGAGCTGTCCAAGGCGCTGGCCGAGTTCCTGTTCGGCAGCGAGGACTCGATCATCCAGCTGGACATGAGCGAGTTCCACGACCGCTACACGGTGTCCCGCCTGGTCGGTGCCCCGCCCGGATACGTCGGCTACGACGAGGGTGGCCAGCTGACCGAGAAGGTGCGGCGCAAGCCGTTCTCGGTGGTGCTGTTCGACGAGATCGAGAAGGCGCACCCGGACGTGTTCAACACGTTGCTGCAGATCCTGGAGGACGGTCGGCTGACCGACGGCCAGGGCCGCATCGTGGACTTCAAGAACACGGTGATCATCCTGACCACCAACCTGGGCACCCGGGACATCGCCAAGGCGGTCTCGCTCGGCTTCTCGTCCGCGAACGACGCGGACAGCAACTACGAGAAGATGAAGCAGCGCGTCCAGGACGAGCTGAAGCAGCACTTCCGGCCGGAGTTCCTGAACCGGATCGACGACACGGTCGTGTTCCACCAGCTCAGCGAGGACAACATCCTCGAGATCGTGGACATCATGATCCTCCGGATCGAGCAGCAGCTGCGCAACAAGGACATGGGCCTCGAGCTCACCGAGAACGCCAAGAAGTTCCTCGCCAAGAAGGGCTTCGACCCGGTGCTCGGTGCCCGGCCGTTGCGTCGCACGATCCAGCGTGAGATCGAGGACGCGCTCTCGGAGCGCATCCTGTTCAACGAGATCACGCCGGGCCAGATCGTGGTCGTCGACGTGGAGGGTGACCTCTCCGACATCGACAAGACCAAGCTGGTGTTCCAGGGCTCCGAGAAGCCGGCCGCGCTGCCGGACTCGGTACCGGCCGACCTGAGTGCCGGTGCTGGAGACGCCACCGAGTAGCAGGACCGACAACGCACGAAGGGCCTCCCGGCTGCAGCCGGGAGGCCCTTCTGTCGCTTCCGGTGAGGCTGGACACCTCCGGCTTGACCTCGGACGTCATCGACCGGGCGCCGGCGGGCTGGCAGCCTTGACGGTGTCGGCGCGGCAGGTGGGATCCGGTACGCAGTCCCGGACCGGCCGATACCGCCGTGGCCGCCGGCGCGGCTCGCATGGCCCGCCGTGCGGGGACACCGCGCCGGGGCGGAGCACCGCGCCCCCGCGCCACCGATCGACCAGGGAGGACGATCCATGACCGCGTATGCCGTCGCCCACCTGCTCAAGGCGCCACCGCACCCCGAGGTGTTCGAGTACATGGAGCGCATCCAGGACACCCTCGACCCGTACGGCGGGCTGTTCATCGTGCACGGCGGCACCTCCGAGGTACGGGAGGGCAGCTGGCCCGGCGACACGGTGATCATCCAGTTCCCGGACCTGGCCGCGGCCCGCTCCTGGTACGACTCGCCCGCGTACCAGGAGATCCGTCCGCTGCGGTCCCGGCACATCGACGGCGACGTCATCCTCGTCGACGGGGTGGACCCGGACCACGACTCGGCTCAGATGGCGGCCGATCTGCGAACCGGCACCTCTGCCTGACCGGGCACCGCAACTCCGGCGGCCCGGCCCGTCGACTCCGCACCGCGGTGCCTCGGGCTCGACCGTCCGGGGCCCACCCCCCATCTTTGCAGCGACACACCGACTGGTTCGGTGTGTCGCTGCACGGAACGGTGGGTGGGTGTGTTGTGTGCAGCGGCGCGCCGATTGGTGCGGTGTGTCGCTGCACGGAACGGTGGGTGGGCCGAGGCAGTCGGACCGGTGCGGGCGGACCGAGGGAGGGACGGACTGCGGACCGGGACCCGGCGGGCCCGCGGTCTGACCGGTCAGGTGCGGCGGGCGCCGGGCAGCTCGAAGCGGTCCCCCGCCAGGTGGTGGACCAGCCCGTCGTCCACCAGCGCGAGCAGTGCCCGTTCCCGCTGGACGGCGTCGGCCCAGACCACGTCGAGCGTGGCCTTCGGTACCGGGCCGGTCGCCTCCCGCAGTACCGCCATCAGCAGGCCGCGCACCTGCCGGTCCGTACCGGCGAAGCGCTGCACGGGCCGGGCCGGGCCGGTGGCCGCGGGTCGACCGGCGGCCTGCCAGGCGCAGTCCGCGTAGATCGGGCAGTCCGCGCAGCGCGGGCTGCGGGCGGTACAGATC
>JBAUUM010000134.1:0-10334 GCA_049582705.1 Actinocatenispora sp. | reverse complement strand
GGTCCGGCGGGCCCGGGGTGCCGCGGCGGCGCGGGTTCCCGTGGCCAGCGCGGCGGTGAGGGCTGTGCCCCCGACCATCAGCGTTCGTCGCTTCATGACACTTTCCTCCGTACCGGCGGCGCGAGTGGGCGATTTACACCGAACGGTAGAAGTCCCCGCAGTTCCCGTCAATCGGTACCGAACCACCCGCCGGTACGGGGCGGGTGTGGCGGGGCGGCGCGACCGGGTCGACGGCGAGGGCCGGACACGGAAACGGGCCCACGGGGCGACCGCGCGCCCGGGGTTCGGTCGAGCCGGGTGAAAGGCCGGGTGGAGCAGGTGTGGAATGGTGCCGAGAGCGGGACTCGAACCCGCACGCCCTTTCGGACAGGACATTTTGAGTGTCCGGAGTCTGCCAATTCCTCCATCTCGGCAACTGCTGTCCGATTCGGGACCGGACTTTTCGTGCAGTCGTGCATCCAGGTCCTCAGGCCGGGACCCGATAATCGTACCGGCTAGGCTGGTGGCGGGTCGACGCGGCTGGGAGCTAATGCCGCGTCAGGGGCTTGACCGGGACCGGAGGTAGGCCGAGTCGTGACGGAGCGCGAGACAGGCGAGAGCCAGAAGCGCCGGGTACTGATCGCCGAGGACGAGGCGTTGATCCGGCTCGACCTCGCGGAGATGCTCGCCGAGGAGGGCTATCAGGTCGTCGGCGAGGCCGGTGACGGCGAGACCGCGGTCCGCCTCGCCCACGAGACATCCCCGGACCTGGTCATCCTCGACGTGAAGATGCCCATCATGGACGGTATCGCGGCCGCCGAGCAGATCGCCGGTGAGCGGATCGCTCCGGTCGTCATCCTCACCGCCTTCAGCCAGCGTGAACTCGTCGAGCGGGCCCGTGCGGCCGGCGCGATGGCGTACCTGGTGAAGCCGTTCCAGAAGAGCGACCTGGTGCCCGCGATCGAGATCGCGCTGTCCCGGTTCGCGGAACTGTCCGCCCTGGAGGCGGAGGTCGCCAGCCTGTCCGACCGGCTGGAGTCGCGCAAGGTCATCGACCGGGCCAAGGGCGTGCTGATGACCCGCTACGGCATGGCCGAGCCCGAGTCGTTCCGCTGGATCCAGCGCGCCGCCATGGACCACCGGCTGACCATGCGCGCGGTGGCCGAGCGGATCCTGGCCGAGGGCAACGACCCGTCCTCGCCGTCGGTGGCCCCCTCCGAGCAACGCTGAGCGTCCCTCCGTCCGCGACGATCTGTGTTCGCTGAGTTGGTTCCTGCCCATCTGTCTGCTGCCTCGATAACGGTTTGGTACGCCGGCCGGCCAGGTTACCTACCGCGACACCGGGAACTGGGATACGTTTCCCCGCCACGGGTCTGTTCGTGCGTGCAGTGCCCCCACGGTGCCCGGTCCTCCTCTCTGGAGCGTCCGGGTGTGCGCTCGGTGGCACCGATAGAGGAGGACTGAAAGCCTTGAAGAGCAAGTTCTTGCGGGGGTTGGGCGTCGTGCCGGCCGTCCTGCTTGTGGTGGGCGCGTCGGCCGCGTGCACCAGCGCGGACGGCGACACGGCCAGCGGTGGCAAATGCGGCTCGAAGATCGCCTTCTTCGGGGCGAGGACCGGTCCTAACGCCAACCTGGGCATCAACATCTACAACGGCGTGAAGCTGGCCGTCGACCAGTACAACAAGAAGAACTCGGACTGCAAGGTCGTGCTGGAGAGCAAGGACTCCCAGGGTGACGAGAAGCAGGCCCCGGGTCTGGCGCAGCAGCTGGTCCAGGACTCGAAGGTCGTGGGCGTCATCGGCCCGGCCTTCTCCGGCGAGTCGGAGGCCGCGGACGGCATCTTCGACAAGGGCGGGCTGCCGATCATCACCGCCTCGGCGACCAACCCGACCCTGTCGCAGAAGGGCTGGAAGATCTTCCACCGGGCGCTGGGTAACGACAACAGCCAGGGCCCGGCCGCCGCGTCCTACATCAAGGACACGGTGAAGGCCAAGAAGGTCTTCGTCATCGACGACACCACGGCGTACGGCAAGGGCCTCGCCGACGTGGTGAAGAGCTCGCTCGGCTCCATGGTCACGGGCACCGACACCGTGCAGCCGAAGCAGGTCGACTTCCAGGCCACCGTGGCGAAGGTGAAGTCGTCGAAGGCCGACGCGGTCTTCTACGGCGGCTACTACGCCGAGGCCGGCCCGTTCCTCAAGCAGCTGCGCGGCAAGGGCGTGAAGGCCACCTTCGTCACCGACGACGGCGCGAAGGACGAGGGCCTGGTCAAGGGCGCCGGCAACAAGGCGGCCGAGGGCGCCGTCATGACCTGCCCGTGCATCCCGGGTGACGAGGCCAAGGGCACCTTCTTCGAGGACTACAAGAAGGCGTTCAGCAAGGACCCGGGCACCTACGGTCCCGAGGCGTACGACGCGGCGAACGTCTTCCTCGACGGCGTGAAGGCCGGCAAGACCTCGCGCAAGGCGATGACGGACTTCATCGGCGCCTACGACAAGGACGGCGTCAGCAAGCACATCAAGTTCGACTCGCACGGTGAGATCGTCAAGTCGCAGCTCGTCGTCTGGGCGTACACGGTCAAGAACGGTGAGATCGTGAAGGACCGGGAGATCAGTCCCACCAGTTGACAGCCGTGGCCGGGGTCGGCGGTGGGAGCTGCCGGCCCCGGTCAGCCGCGCCGCGTCCGCGGTCGCGGGTGTGGGCCGCCGGTGACGTCGGGACGGGCGGCCACCGGAGGCCCTTCCGGCGGGCGAGCCCCGATGCCATGGAGCGTCCTTGAACTTCCACTTCCTGTTCTCCGACTTCGGTGACCTGACGGTCACCGGACTCTCCCAGGGCGCGATCTACGCACTGATCGCCCTGGGCTACACGCTGGTGTACGGCCTGCTGAAGTTGATCAACTTCGCCCACTCCGAAGTGTTCATGATGGGCACCTTCGGCGCGCTCGTTGGTTGGTCCGTGACGGGCCTGCACGAGAACGACCCGATCCCGTCCGTGCCGATGATGATCTTCTATCTGCTGGTCGGGGTGGTCTCCGCGGCTGTCTGGTCGGGCGTCACGGCGTTGGCCGTCGAGTTCGTTGCGTACCGGCCGTTGCGCCGGCGCAACGCTCCCCGCCTGGTCTTCCTGATCACCGCGATCGGCGCCTCGGTGGCGATCGCCGAGGGCGTCGGGGTGTTCACCCACCGGGAACAGTTCGGTGCTCCGGACCTGTTCGAGAACCGCGTACTGCTCACCCTCGGCAGCGTTCACATCACCAACGTGGACCTGGGCGTGCTGGTCACCGCGGTGGTGATGATGATCGGTCTGGACCAGTTCATCAACCGCACCCGGCTCGGACGCGGCATCCGCGCGGTCTCACAGGACCCGGACACCGCGGCGCTGATGGGCATCAACAAGAGCCGCGTCATCGTGCTCACCTTCGCGCTCGGCGGGGTGATGGCCGGTGTCGCCGCGCTGCTCTACAACCTGAAGATCGGCGTGACCCGCTCGGACATCGGCTTCCTGCTCGGCATCAAGGCGTTCACGGCGGCAGTGCTGGGCGGCATCGGCAACCTGCGCGGGGCGCTGCTCGGTGGCCTGGCACTCGGCCTGGTCGAGAACTACGGCTCAGCGCTCTTCGGTACTTCCTGGCGGGACGTGGTGGCGTTCGTGGTGCTGGTGGTGGTCCTGATGTTCCGGCCCACCGGTCTGTTGGGCGAGTCGCTCGGAAAGGCGCGGGCATGACAACGGAACCCGACGGAAACAGCAGGCGGCAGGGTCCCCGGACCGCGCCGGAGAATCGGATCGTGGCCGGACTGCGGCGCGTCGACGACCGGCGCCTCGCCGGGCTGTCCGGCATGCGGTCGCGGTGGCGGTCGATCCCGCGCCCGATGCGGATCCTGGTCGCCCTCGCCGGCGTCGCACTGCTCTACGGACTGCCCAACCTGAACATCCCGCTGATCCGGACCCCGGACACCAACTTCACCTCGGTACTGTTCCTGGTCGCGGTGTACGTGCTCGTCGCGGTCGGCCTCAACGTGGTGATCGGGCTCGCGGGCCTGCTGGACCTCGGCTACATCGGGTTCTTCGCGGTCGGCGCGTACTCCATGGCAGTCCTGGGCTCCCCGTCCTCGCCGGTGGCCACGAAGTATCCATGGCTGGCGCTGATCCCGGTCGCCATCCTGCTGGCGATGGTGTCCGGCGTGATCCTGGGCGGGCCGACCCTGCGGCTGCGCGGCGACTACCTGGCCATCGTGACGCTCGGCTTCGGTGAGATCGTCCGGTTGATCGCGGTGAACTGGTCGGTCACCGACGGCCAGCGCGGCATCCCGGACGTACCGGCGCCGCCGGGCACCCTGCCCAACGGCGATCCGCTGTTCGGCGTCATCGACACACGACCGTTCTACTGGCTGGCACTGAGCGCGGTGATCGTCTGCATGTTCGGCGTGAAGCTGCTCGAGCACAGCCGGGTCGGCCGGTACTGGCTGGCGATCCGGGAGGACGAGGATGCCGCCGAGCTGATGGGCGTGCCGGCGTTCCGGTTCAAGCTGTGGGCGTTCGCGATCGGTGCCGGCCTCGGTGGCCTGTCCGGCGCGCTGTTCGCCAGCCGACAGGGCTTCGTCAACTCCAACTCCTTCGACGTGCTGACCTCGGTACTGTTCGTCGCGGCCGTGGTGCTGGGCGGCTCGGGCAACCTGGCCGGTGTGACGCTGGGCGCCATCCTGATCTCGTACCTGCCGGAGCGGTTCCGAGGATTCCAGGAATGGCGGTTCCTGGCGTTCGGTGCCGCGCTGATCGCGGTGATGGTCTTCCGGCCGCAGGGGTTGATACCCAGCCGCAGACGGGCGGTTGAGTTGGCCGATCGACGACAGGCGGCCGCGGAGGAGGCGACAGCAAGTGTCTGATGTGGACGCCATGGTGCCTTCCGGCGCCGACGGGACCCCGCCGCCGCAGCCCGACACGACCCGGGCCCCGCTGCTGTCGGTGGAGGACGTGACCGTCCGGTTCGGCGGCGTGACCGCCCTCGACCACGTCAGCTTCGAGCTGCACCGCGGCGAGATCCTCGGTCTGATCGGTCCGAACGGTGCCGGCAAGACCACCTGCTTCAACGTGATGACCGGGGTGTTCAAACCGACCTCCGGCACGGTCCGGTTCGACGGTCGCTCCCTGGTGGGCCGGCGCAAGTACCAGATCACCCAGGCCGGCATCGCGCGGACATTCCAGAACATCCGGCTGTTCCCGGAGATGACCGCGCTGGAGAACGTGATGGTGGGCGCGGACGTCCGGCACCACACCAGCGTGCCGGGCGCGCTCCTGCGGCTGCCCCGGCACCGGCGCGAGGAGCGTCAGGGGCGCGACCTGGCGTTCGACCTGCTGGAGTTCGTGGGCATCCCGCACGCGGCGAACTCGGTCGCGCACAACCTGCCGTACGGTGACCAGCGCCGGCTGGAGATCGCGCGGGCGCTGGCGACCCAACCGAAGCTGCTCTGCCTGGACGAACCGGCCGCCGGCTTCAACCCGGCGGAGAAGGACCGGCTGCTGGAGCTGATCCGCAGGATCCGCGACCGGGGCCAGACCGTTCTGCTGATCGAGCACGACATGCGTCTGGTGATGGGTGTGACGGACCGGATCGTCGTACTCGAGTTCGGCCGCAAGATCGCCGACGCCGCACCGGCTCAGGTGCGGGCGGATCCGAAGGTCGTCGCGGCCTACCTGGGGGTGCCGGAAGATGCTGCTTGAGGTGGAGGACCTGGTCGTGTCGTACGGCCGGATCGAGGCACTGCACGGCATCAGCCTGCAGGTCGAGCAGGGTGAGATCGTCGCGCTGATCGGCGCGAACGGCGCCGGCAAGAGCACCACCATGCGGGCCATCTCGGGGCTGCGCGCGGCGCAGCACGGCCGGATCCTGCTGGAGGGCCGCGACATCACCCGGATGCGGGCGGACCTGCGGGTGGTCAAGGGCATCTCGCAGGCCCCGGAGGGCCGGGGGATCTTCCCCGGCATGACCGTGCTGGAGAACCTGGACCTCGGCGCCTACACCCGCCGCGACCCCGCCGGCATCGCCGAGGACCTGGACCGGGTGTTCACCCTCTTTCCCCGGTTGGCCGAACGGCGCCGCCAGATGGGCGGCACCATGTCGGGTGGTGAGCAGCAGATGCTCACGATCGGACGGGCGCTGATGGCGCGGCCGAAGGTTCTGCTCCTGGACGAGCCGTCGATGGGTCTGGCGCCGATGCTGATCCAGCAGATCTTCGCGATCATCGCGGAGATCAACGGGCAGGGGACGACGGTGCTGCTGGTGGAGCAGAACGCCCAGCAGGCGCTGTCGCTCGCACACCGCGCATACGTCCTGGAAACGGGCAGTATCGTACGCACCGGCACGGGTGACGAGCTGCTGGCCGACCCGAGCGTGCGGGAGGCATACCTCGGGGTGGCATAGCGACGGTGCGGGCCATGCATGACAAACCTGGAGGAATTGGTATGAGGGGGATAACCGGATCCCGCGTGGTCGTTGCGGGTCTGGCAGTTCTGGCGCTGGCGTTGGGCGGCTGCGGCGGCGGTTCGGGCGGCGACGACACCGGCGGCCCCAAGGGCAAGGCGCCCAAGGTTGGTGTCGACAAGTCGCTCGCGGCGAAGGTGCCCGCGTCGATCAAGTCCCAGGGCACGTTGAAGGTCGGCACCGACTCGTCGTACGCGCCGAACGAGTTCCTGGCCAAGGACGGCACGACCGTCGAGGGCTTCGACGTCGACCTGTTCAACGCGGTGTCCGCCAAGCTGGGCCTGAAGGCCGAGTACGAGTCGGCGAAGTTCGGCACGATCATCGCCGGTGTCGAGTCCGGCAAGTACACGATCGGCGTCTCGTCGTTCACCGTGAACGCGGAGCGGCTCAAGCAGGCGAACATGATCACGTACTACTCCGCCGGCATCTGGTGGGCCACCAAGAAGGGCAACCCGAAGAAGGTCGCCGTCGACAACGCCTGCGGCAAGAAGATCGCGGTGCAGACCGACACCGTCGAGGTGGACGACATCACCGCCCGCAGCAAGAAGTGTACGAAGGCCGGCAAGCCCGAGATCAAGATCGACCAGTTCGAGGCGCAGGACCAGGCCACGGCGGCGGTCGTGTCCGGCAAGGACGACGCCATGCTGGCCGACTCCCCGATCGTCGCGTACGCGGTCAAGCAGACCAAGGGTCAGCTGGCGACGCTCGGCGACATCTACGAGGCGGCCCCGTACGGCTACGTGGTCAAGAAGGATCAGCTCGCCTTCGCCAACGCCATCCAGGGCGCGCTCAAGGCGCTGGTCGCGGACGGCACGTACGAGAAGATCCTGAAGAACTGGGGAGTCGAGGGAGGCAAGATCGACGACCCGACCGTCAACCCCTCGGTCTAGTTAGGTAGCGATGTCGGAGACAACGACGGCGTCAAGTCGGCACCGCCCGGATCCCATCCGGGCGGTGCCGGTGCGTCACCCGGGCCGCTGGGTCGCGGTGCTGGTACTGCTCGTCCTGGGCGCCATGTTCGTGCACATGTTGCTGACGAACAAGGCGTTCCAGTGGCAGTTCATGTTCGAGAACATCTTCACCCCCCCGGTGGTCCGCGGCGCGCTCACCTCGATCGAGCTGACCGTGCTGTCGATGATCATCGGTATCGCGATGGGTGTCGTGCTGGCCGTCATGCGGCTGTCGTCCAACCGGATCCTGTCCGCGGCGGCCTGGCTGTACACCTGGTTCTTCCGTGCGGTGCCGCGCCTGGTGCTCTGCATCCTGTACGGCAACCTGGGCATCCTGTACAGCAGGCTGGAGATCGGTCTGCCCTTCGACCGTCAGCTCGGCCAGCTGTTCGGCATCGACCTGGACGCGCGGATCTTCGGCGTCGACGCGACCACGATCCTGGCCGGCTTCACCGCCGGCCTGCTGGCGTTGGCGATGTCCGAGGGCGCCTACATGGCGGAGATCGTGCGGGCCGGCATCCAGGCCGTCGACCCCGGTCAGGCCGAGGCGGCCCAGGCGCTGGGCATGCGTCGGGGGAAGCTGCTGCGTCGGATCGTGCTGCCCCAGGCGATGCGGGTCATCGTGCCGCCCACCGGCAACGAGACCATCGCGATGCTCAAGGACACCTCGCTGGTGGCGTACGTACCGGTGTCCAACGAGCTGTTCTTCCAACTGGAACACATCGGGGCGCGGACCTACGCGATCTTCCCGCTGCTGGTCGGCGCCTGCCTGTGGTACCTGGCGATGACCAGCGTGCTGATGGTCGGCCAGTACTTCCTGGAGAAGCGCTTCTCCCGGGGCCACGGCACCAGCGGCACGGCACGGATACGGTTACGGACCAGAGGCGCCGGCGCGGCGGGGGAGGTGACCGAATGAGCACGGCCTTCGCCGGTTCACCGATCGACCTGCCGAAGCCGGACGAGTGCATGGTCCTGGCCGACAACGTGCACAAGTCGTTCGGTCGGCTCGAGGTGCTCAAGGGCGTCGACGTCGTGGTCCAGTCCGGCGAGGTGTGCTGCGTGCTCGGCCCCTCGGGCAGCGGCAAATCGACGTTCCTGCGGTGCGTCAACCACCTGGAGAAGATCGACGCCGGCCGGATCTGGGTGGGCGGCGAGCTGGTCGGGTACCGCGAGCTCGGCGGGAAACTGCACGAGATGTCCGAGAAGGACGTCGCCGCGCAGCGCGGCGGCATCGGCATGGTGTTCCAGCGGTTCAACCTCTTCCCGCACCTGACCGCCCGGCAGAACGTGATGGAGGCGCCCTGTCAGGTGCGCCGGATATCCCGGTCGCGGGCCCGGGAGCGGGCCGACGAGCTGCTGGCCCGGGTGGGCCTGGCAGACAAGGGCGACGCGTACCCCGCGCAGCTGTCCGGCGGCCAGCAGCAGCGGGTCGCGATCGCCCGGGCACTGGCCATGGACCCCCAGCTGATGCTGTTCGACGAGCCCACCTCGGCACTGGACCCGGAACTGGTCGGCGAGGTACTCGACGTGATGCGCGACCTGGCGAAGTCCGGCATGACGATGGTGGTCGTCACGCACGAGATCGGCTTCGCCCGGGAGGTCGCCGACACGGTGGTCTTCATGGACGAGGGCGTGGTGGTCGAGCGGGGATCGCCCACGGACGTGCTCACCAACCCGCGGCACGACCGCACCCGGTCCTTCCTGTCCAAGGTTCTCTGACCGGAAGCCGTCCGCCCCGTCGCCGGCCCGCCGGGCCGGCGACGGGGGTGGTGCCCGCCCGGCGGTTTTGTCGGGCGCCGAGGCTACAGTCACGGGGTGACTGCGCCAACCAGGAGTGACCGGACCACCGGAGAACGCACCAACCGCACCCCGGAGCGTGCCAAACCGGACGGGAAGTCCACTCCACGCCTGCTGCTGATCGACGGCCATTCGGTGGCCTACCGCGCGTTCTTCGCCCTGCCGGTGGAGAACTTCTCCACCAGCACCGGTCAGCCCACCAACGCGGTGTACGGCTTCACCTCGATGCTGATCAACGTGCTGAGCGACGAGCAGCCCAGCCATGTCGCGGTGGCCTTCGACGTGTCCCGGCGTTCCTTCCGGACCGAGAAGTACGCGGACTACAAGGCGGGCCGCTCGGAGACCCCGGCCGACTTCCAGGGCCAGGTGAGCCTGATCGGCGAGGTGCTCACGGCGCTGCGCATCACCCAGGTCACCAAGGAGGGCTACGAGGCCGACGACGTCATCGCCACGCTGACCCGGCAGTCCGCCGACGCCGGCTTCGACGTGCTGATCTGCTCCGGCGACCGGGACGCCTTCCAGCTGATCAACGACCAGGTGACGGTGCTGTACCCGAAGAAGGGCGTGTCGGACCTGGCCCGGATGACCCCCGACGCGGTCACCGACAAGTACGGCGTCGGCCCCGACCGGTACCGGGATCTGGCCGCCCTGGTCGGCGAGACCAGCGACAACCTGCCCGGTGTGCCCGGCGTGGGCCCGAAGACGGCGGCGAAGTGGATCGGCCAGTACGCCTCGCTGGACGGGGTGGTGGCCGCGGCGGACGCCATCAAGGGCAAGGCCGGTGAGTCGTTCCGTGCGCACCTGCCCGACGTGCTGCGCAACCACGACCTGAACAGGCTCGTCGACGACCTGCCGCTGCCGGTCGAACCCGACGACCTGGCCTGGCACGGCTGGGACCGAGAGCAGGTCGCCCAGGTCTTCGACACCCTGCAGTTCCGGGTGCTGCGTGAGCGCCTCTACTCCTACCTCGCCGCCCCGGAACCGGAGGCGGAGGAGGGCTTCGAGGTGTCCGGCGCGCTGCTGACCACGGGGGCCGTCGAGGGCTGGCTCGCCGCACACGCCGCGCCGGGCGTCCCGGTCGGCATCGCGGTGTCCGGCGCGTTCGGCCGTGGCGGCGGCACCGTGAC
>JBAUUM010000133.1:0-10880 GCA_049582705.1 Actinocatenispora sp. | reverse complement strand
GCGGCCGGACGACGTCGCGGCGCCGCGCGCACCGGTGCCGGCGCGGGTCAGGCCGGCGAGTTGTCGGCCAGCAGCATCCGCCAGCCGGGCGCGTACGCACCGTGCAGGACCAGCGAGGCGGCGCCGACCGCCCCGGCGTCCGCGCCCATGATGCTGTGTTCGATGGACACGGTCCGGACCCGGCGGGCGATGGCGTGCCCGTTGACCTGCCGGTCGATCTCCGCGCGGATCAGCGCGCCGATGCCGCGGGACGCGTCGCCGCCGAGGACGACCCGGCTGACGTCGAGCAGGTTGACGGCGGTCAGCGAGGCCTGGCCGATGCGGTGCGCGGCCAGCTGCACCGTGTCCAGCGCGGCGTCGTCGCCGTCCCGGGCGGCCCGGCACAGCTTGGCGTAGTCGGTGCGGGTGCTGTCCTCGGTGAGTTCCAGCTGCAGCCGCTTCGCGGCGAGCCGCCCGTGCCGGTCGAGCAGGTCGGCCAGCATCGCGGCGGGCGAGCAGTGCGCCTCCAGGCAGCCGCGGGCGCCGCATCGGCAGGACCGGCCGTCCGGTACCACGATGGTGTGCCCGAACTCGCCGGCGTTGCCGGAGTCGCCCCGCAGTACCCGGTCCCAGTAGACGATGCCGGCGCCGATGCCGGTGCCCAGGTAGACGAAGAGAAAGCTGCCGGTGCGTTCGCTGCCACCGGCCCACCGCTCGCCGACCGCGGCGGCGGTCGCGTCGTTGTCCACCACCACCGGCAGTCCGGTGGCCTCGCGCAGCGCGTCGCGCAGGGCGACCTGGTGCCAGCCGGCCAGGTTCGGCGGTTCCACCACGATGCCGTGCCGGGTGTCCAGCGGGCCGGGCACCGCGACTCCGAGCCCGAGCACCCGGGTGGGCTCGACCCGGGCGTCGGTGATGACCCGGTCGACGGCCCGGGCCAGCGTCGGTACCAGCCGGGCCGGGTCCGAGTGGGTCGGCAGCCGGCGGCGGTGCCGGGTCAGGATCCGCCCGGACAGGTCGACCAGTACGGTCACCGCCACGTCGGGGTCGAGGTGCACACCGACGGAGAAGCAGGCGTCGGGGCAGACGGTGAGCAGGGTGCGCCGTTTGCCGCCGCGGGACGGTGCCCGGCCGGCCTCGGCGACCAGCCCGGCGTCGAGCAGCCGGCGCACGATGTTGGAGACCGTCTGGTTGGTCAGCCCGGTCAGGTGCGCCAGCTCGACCCGGCTTACGCCGTCCTGCTGGCGGATCGCGTCGAGGATGACGGCCTGGTTGTAGCCGCCGACCCTCGGCAGATTCGTTCCACTGCGCACTCGCTCAACTCCCTTCCGTAACGCTTCCTGGCATCGGGAAGCTCGACCGGATCGGAGCGTGCCGAAGTCATTGACTTAGTTAATCCAATGGTTTTACTTTCAGGCAACACCGAATTCTCGTTGACGCGGTTGACCTCGGTCGACTTGCGATGTGGACCTGCTGGCCGGCACGCGCCGGGCTACCCGCTGGTTCGGGAAGGAAGATCATGCGGCTCCGACTCCTCGCCGCGGTCTCGGTCACCGGTGCGCTGCTGCTGCCGTTCGTCGCGGCCTGTGGCTCGTCTGGCGAATCCAAGAACGAGGTCACGATCGCGTTCCAGCGGTCGACCGACAACAACAACCGGGTGATGGACAACTACCTCGGTTCGGTCAAGAAGCAGTTCGAGAAGGCAAACCCCGGCAAGACCATCAAGCTCATCCCGATCCAGGCGACCGAGAACGACTACTACACCAAGCTCGACCTGATGATGAAGTCGCCGCGGACCGCGCCGGACATCGCCTACGAGGACACCTTCCTCATCAACTCGGACGTCAAGGCGAACTTCCTCAGCCCCATCGACGACCGGATCAAGACCTGGGACCAGTGGGACCAGTTCCAGCCGAAGGCCAAGGACGCGGTCCAGGGCCAGGACGGCAAGACCTACGGCGTCCCGGACGGCACCGACACCCGTGGCATCTGGTACGACAAGCGGGTCTTCCGCAAGGCCGGCCTGCCGACCGACTGGCACCCGAAGACGTGGAACGACCTGCTCAGCGCCGCCCGCACCATCAAGAAGAAGCTCCCCGGCACCGTGCCGATGAACCTCTACACCGGCAAGGCCGGCGGCGAGGCGTCCACCATGCAGGGCTTCGAGATGCTGCTGTACGGCACCGACGACCAGCTGTACAACCCGGCGCAGAAGAAGTGGGTGCTGGGCAGCAAGGGCTTCCAGGACTCCATGGACTTCCTCAACACCGTGTACAGCAAGGGCCTCGGCCCCAAGCCGTCGCAGGCGCTGGACGCCAACATCGGTACGAACGTCCAGACCGACTGGCTGCCGAACCAGAAGCTGGGCTTCGCCATCGACGGTTCGTGGATGCCCAACGTCTGGCTCAAGTCCGGCGCGAAGCCGTGGCCGTCCTGGTCGAAGGACATGGGCTGGACCGCGATGCCCACGCAGCACGGCCAGGCTCCCGGCCAGACCACCCTGTCCGGCGGTTGGAGCTGGGCGATCACCCGGCTGGCCAAGAACCCCGACCTGGCGTGGAAGTTCATCGAGACCATGCAGACCGAGAAGAACGCGCTGCTGTACGACACGACGGCGCAGAACATCGCGGTCCGCAAGGACGTCGCCGCGGACCCGGAGTACCTGAAGTCCTCGCCGGCCACGAAGTTCTTCACCGACCTGGTGAAGACCACGTACTACCGGCCGGCCTACCCGGAGTACCCGAAGATCTCGACCGCGATCCAGGAGCAGATGGAGGCGGTGACAACCGGCAGCTCCACCCCGGCCGAGGCGAGTAGGGACTACGACCAGGCCGTCAAGGACATCGTCAGCAACAAGACGACGAAGGTCTCGGGCGCCAAGCAATGACCGTCACGACCGTCGCGGACCAGGGGGCGGTGCCGACTTCGGTCGGCGCCGCCCGCCGGCCCCGGGTGACCCGCCGGACCCTCGCCCGGGGCATGCCACTGTTGCCGGCGATCGTGCTGCTGCTGATCTTCCTGGCAGGGCCGATCGGGTACTGCGTGTACTTCGCCTTCACCGACCTGCAGTTGACCGGGTCGTCCACGACGCACTTCGTCGGGGTCCGGAACTTCACGAAGGCGTTCCACAGTCACAGCTTCTACAACGCGGTCCTGCAGACGTTGATCTTCACGGTGCTCTCCGCCATCGTGGGGCAGAACATCCTCGGCCTGGCGATTGCGGGGCTGATGCGGCTGGCCACCAAGGCGGTCCGGTCGGTCGTCGGTGCCCTGGTCGTCGCGGCGTGGGTGATCCCGGAGATCGTGGCCGGCTACATGCTGTACGCGTTCTTCCGGGACGAGGGATCGCTCAACGAGATCCTGTCCTTCCTGCACCTGCCGCAGCAGAACTGGCTGTACACGCTGCCCATCGTGGCGGTGTCGCTGGCCAACGTATGGCGCGGTACGGCGTTCTCGATGCTGGTGTACAGCGCGGCGCTGTCCGAGGTGCCGCAGGAGCTGACCGAGGCGGCCGCGATGGACGGCGCCAGCGCCTGGCAGCGTTTCTGGCACGTCACGATCCCGGTGATCCGCCGGTCGATCGCGACGAACCTGATGCTCATCACGCTGCAGACGCTGTCGGTCTTCGGGCTCATCTTCGCGATGACGAAGGGCGGCCCGAGCGGCAAGAGCACCACGTTGCCGATCTTCACCTACGAGGTCGCGCTGCAGAACTACGAGATCGGGTACGGCACCGCGATGGCGCTGGTGCTGTTGGTGATCGGTGGCCTGTTCTCGTTGGTGTATCTGAAGGCGCTGCGCCCGGAGGCGGACTGATGGCGACGATGAGTACGGCCGGGCGACGCATCGCCGGCAAGACGGCGGCCAACCTGGTACTCGGGTTCGTCGGCGTCATCTTCCTGGTGCCGATGCTGTGGGTGCTGATGGCCTCGTTGAGCGGCGCGCAGACGCTCAAGGTGCAGCTGCCGGACCCGTGGACGGTGCAGAACTTCGTCGACGTGTTCACCCCGGACATCCTGTTCCGGCCGATCTTCAACGGCCTGGTCCTGTGCGGTGGCGGCACGCTGATCACCGTGGTGGTCTCGATCCTGGCGGCGTACCCGCTGTCGCGGTACCGGTCGAGGCTGAAGCGGCCGTTCCTGCTCACGATCCTGTTCTCCACCGGGCTGCCGATCACCGCGATCATGATCCCGGTGTACGCGATGTTCAGTCGGCTGGAGCTGATCGACCAGATGTGGTCGACGACGCTGTTCATGGGCTCGTCGGCGCTGCCGTTCTCGATCTGGCTGATGAAGAACTTCATGGACAGCGTGCCGGTGGAGCTGGAGGAGGTGGCCTGGACGGACGGCGCGAGCGCCATGCAGACGCTGCGCCGGATCGTGCTGCCGCTGATGTGGCCGGGCGTGATCGTGGTGACGATTTTTACCTTTATTCAGATGTGGGGTAATTTCTTCGTCCCGTTCATTCTGTTGATCGACCCGAATCAGCTACCCGCCGCGGTCAGTATCTTCACGTTCTTCGACCCGCAGCACGGTGCCGTGCAGTACGGCCAGCTGGCCGCATTCTCGATGCTGTACTGCGTACCGGTCGCGGTGCTCTATCTGGTGATGTCCCGAAAGTTGTCTGGTTCGTTCGCGCTGGGCGGCGCCCTGAAGGGCTGACCGACCCCGTCGCCGGCGACCGCCGGTTCCCGTACGCGTGCCGTGGCAGATCCGTTGCCACGGCACGCGTTCGTGCGTGCTCGGGGTGCACATGACTGTCCACACGCGACGGTGACGGAGTGTTGTGGGTCCGCGGTGCCCCAATTCAGAGGCTTTGTAAATATTCGCTGTGGCGGACTATCGCCATGTCATAGGTCCGCCAGTTTCGGACATTGATGCTTTACCGTGCGCTTCGACATTGTTACCGCAGCGAGGCGTTCGCCTCGCCGTTGCCTTGTTATGGGGCGACCCGTGCAGAAAGGCTGGGAGGACCTGGATGCACAGGACCAGAAACTTCCGACACGCGACGCGTGTCGGTAGATGGGGCATCGCCGGATTGTCGGCGGTGGCACTCGTCGGGCTCGGACTGAGCCCGGCGCAGGCCGCGCCCTCGGCACACAAGAACGCGAAGACCGCGAAACCCAACGTGGAACAGGTCTGCGGTGCACCCGCCAAGGGCGAGTTCACCTGCTTCGCGCTGCGTCGCACCGACGTGGGCGGCGGGAAGGGTGTACAGCCGAACGCCGACCCCACCGGCTACGGCCCCGCCGACCTGCGCAGCGCATACAACCTGCCGGACAACGGCGGCAGCGGACAGACGATCGCGATCGTCGACGCGTACGACAACCCCAACGCGGAGGCGGACCTCGCCGTCTACCGCGAGCACTACGGCCTCGCGCCGTGCACCACCGACAACGGCTGCTTCCAGAAGGTCGACCAGCGGGGCGGCACGGACTACCCGACGCCCGACGCGGGCTGGGCCGGCGAGATCGCCCTCGACGTGGACATGGTCTCCGCGGCGGCGCCCAACGCGCACATCCTGCTCGTGGAGGGCGACTCGGCGTCCTTCGACGACCTCGGCGCCTCGGTCAACACGGCCGTGGAGCTGGGCGCGAAGTACGTCTCGAACTCCTACGGCACCGGCTACTCCAGCACGCCGGGCAGCGGTGAGAGCTCCGACGAACTCGCGTACGAGGAGCAGTACTACAACCACCCGGGCGTGGCCGTCACCGTCAGCTCCGGCGACGACGACTACGGCGTCGCCTTCCCCGCCGCGTCGCAGTACGTGACGTCGGTCGGTGGCACCGCGCTGACCCACGACTCCAGCAGCCGCGGCTGGCACGAGGCGGTGTGGCACAACAGCTACGGCGGCCCGGGTTCCGGCTGCTCGGTGTACGAGCCGAAGCCCGCCTTCCAGCAGGACACCGGCTGCGACAATCGGGCCGTGTCCGACGTGTCGGCGGTGGCCGACCCGGAGACCGGCGTCTCGGTCTACAACAGCTACCAGGCCAGTGGGTGGGCCCAGTACGGCGGCACGAGCGCCTCGTCGCCGCTGATCGCGGGCGTCTACGCCACCGCCGGTACGCCGGTCGAGGGCAGCTACCCCAACACCTACCCGTACGCCAACCCGGGCTCGCTGTACGACGTGACCGACGGTCTCAACGGCAGCTGCGACCCCGACTACCTGTGCACCGCCGGTGCCGGGTACGACGGGCCGACCGGCCTGGGCACGCCGAACGGTGTCGCGTCCTTCCGCAGCGGCCCGCACGGTGAGGTGAGCGGTACCGTCACCGACTCGGCGAGCGGCGACGGCATCTCCGGCGCGACCGTGAAGGTCGGCGACAGCTCGGCCACCACCGGTGCCGACGGCGGCTACGACCTGACCGTCTCGCCCGGCAGCTACGACGTGACGGCCTCCGCGTACGGCTACTCGGACAAGACCGCGCAGAGCGTCACCGTGGCCGACGGGGGCACGGTGACGCAGGACTTCGCCCTCAGCACGGTGCCGAAGGCCACGGTGTCCGGCACCGTCGCCGACGACTCCGGCCACGCCTGGCCGCTGTACGCGAAGGTGACCGTGGACGGCGTGCCCGGTGCCGGTGTCTTCACCGACCCGACCACCGGCCGCTACTCCATCGACCTGCCGCAGGGCAAGTCGTACACGCTGCACGTCGACGCCAACTACCCGGGCTACAAGCCGACCGACCAGGACGTGACGGTCGGCGACGGTGACGTCAACCAGAACATCGGCGTCAAGGTCGACGCGCAGGCCTGCGCGGCGCCCGGCTACACGGTGGACTACCAGGGCACCCGGCAGACCTTCGACGGCAGCTCCGCGCCGGAGGGCTGGACCACCCACGACGCCACCGACGGCGGCGGCTGGGGATTCACCGACGCCGGCAACCGGGGCAACCTGACCGGTGGTGACGGTGGCTTCGCCATGGTCGACAGCGACCACTTGGGCAGCGGCAAGACGCAGGACACGACGCTGACCTCGCCGGTCGTCGACATGTCCGACCACGCCACGCCGAAGCTGCAGTTCGACACGTACGACCGGGGCTACTCCGGCCAGACGTCCGACGTGGACGTCACCGTGGACGGTGGGCAGACCTGGACCAACGTGTGGCACCAGACCGCGAGCGGCACGGTGTCCGGGCACGAGGACATCGCCCTGCCGATGGCCGCCAACCAGTCCGCCGTACAGGTGCGGTTCCACTTCACCGCCAAGTTCGGCTACTACTGGGAGGTCGACAACGCCTTCATCGGCAACGCCGACTGCAAGCCGGTGCACGGCGGTCTGATCGCCGGTCAGGTGACCGACGCCAACACCCACGACGGTGTGTCGTCGGCCAAGGTGTCCAGCAACGACAAGCCGGCCGAGACCGCCAACGCGGCCCCGACGGCGGACGACCCCAACCTGGGTGACGGCTTCTTCTGGCTGTTCTCCTCGGCCACCGGTGCTCACAAGTTCACCGCGGCCAAGGCCGGGTACGCCACGCAGGCCAAGAACGTCAACGTGGCGACCAACTTCGTCACCAAGGCCAACTTCACCCTGAAGGCGGGGAAGGTCACCGTCGACGCGGGCAGCGTCGACAAGACCGTCAAGTGGGGCGGCCACGCCAGCGTTCCGGTCACCCTGACCAACACCGGCGGCCAGCCGGCGACGGTCAAGATCGGTGAGCAGGCCGGCGGCTTCCAGATGCAGGGCCGCAGCACCGGCGCGCCGAAGCACAACGTCAAGGCCACCGTCACCAACCGTGCGATGCACGGCAGGAACGGCAAGGTCCTGGTGAGCAAGCACGCGGCGCCGGCGGGCACCAGCCCGTCCGACGACGCCTGGTCCGCGGTACCGAACTTCCCGACGCCGGTCCAGGACAACGCGGTCAGCGTCGAGAACGGCAAGGTGTACTCGGCGTTCGGCTACGACGGCTCCGAGGACCTCGCGGACCTGTACGTGTACGACCCCGACGCCGGTAGCTGGAGCCAGCTCGCCAGCGCCTCGGAGACCCGTGAGGGCAATCCGGCGCACGGCTTCATCAACGGCAAGTTCTACGTGACCGGTGGCTGGGGCGCGAGCGGTGACCCGGTCGCCAAGACCGAGGTGTACGACCCCGCCGCGGACAGCTGGTCGACCGTCGCCGCGGCCCCGAAGGCGTACGCCGGAGCGGGCAGCGCGGTACTGGGCGGCAAGCTGTACTCGGTGGGTGGCTGCACCGACAGCTGCGGCAACACCGACGTACTGGTCTACGACGCGTCGGCCGACTCGTGGTCGGAGGCCGCGGACTACCCGGAGTCGACGTCCTGGACGTCCTGCGGCGGGATCGACGGCAAGCTGTACTGTGCCGGCGGTTCCGGTGCCAGCGCCGCCAGCAAGCACGGCTTCGTCTACGACCCGGCGGCCGACTCCTGGTCGCCGATCGCGGACCTGCCCGTCGACGTGTGGGGTTCCTCGTACACGGCGGCCAACGGCAAGCTGCTGATCTCCGGCGGCGCCGCGCAGGGCAGCAGCGTGCTGACCAACCAGGGCTGGGCGTACGACCCGGCGAGCGACGCGTGGTCGGCGCTGCCGAACGCGAACAACTCGCTGTACCGCTCCGGCGGTGCGATCGGGTTCTACAAGGTCGGCGGCAACCCCGGTGGCTCGCTGACCCCGCCGGTCGCGGCGTCGGAGCTGCTCGGCGGCTACGACCAGGGCGGCGGTTCGGACGTGAGCTGGCTGTCGGTCGACCAGACCGAGGTCACCCTCGCGGCCGGCGCGAGCAGGACGGTCAACGTCAGCCTGGACGCCAGCGTGGAGGAGGTCACCCAGCCGGGTACCTTCACCGCCTCGCT
Source organism: Actinocatenispora sp. (assembly GCA_049582705.1). Classification (GTDB taxonomy): domain Bacteria; phylum Actinomycetota; class Actinomycetes; order Mycobacteriales; family Micromonosporaceae; genus Actinocatenispora. The sequence goes on along the minus strand of JBAUUM010000133.1, from coordinate 2,088 downwards.
GAGCCTGCAGACCGACACCCCGTACCAGACCGCTCCGGTGGACGTCGCGATGCACGTGACGCCGCCGAAGACCTGGGGCAAGGTGGCCGGCACCATCAAGGGCAACGACGGCAAGGGCAACGTCGCCCCGCTGGCCGGCGCCACGGTGGAGATCGACAGCTGGGCGGCCAACTACACGCTGAAGACCGACAAGGACGGCAACTTCGCGCTGTGGATGGACACCCGCAACAACCCGCTGACGGTGATCGTCGCCAAGGACGGTTACCAGCCGCAGGTCAAAACGGTGAAGATCACGAAGGGCGAGACCGTGACGCTCAACGTCACGCTCAAGCACTCCTGACGCACTGAGCAGGCGGGCCCGTCCGGATCATTCCGGGCGGGCCCGTCGGCGTCCGGGCCCTTCCCCGACACCACGCCGGATCGCGCCCGGCCGAACCGGGCCGGGTCGCTCGCGCACGCCGTTCCGTCGGCTACAGCCAGCCGCGGTGCGCCGCCCGCCAGACCAGTTGCAGGCGGGTACGCACGCCGGCCATCTCGATCAGGTCGTGCACCCGTCGCTGCACGGTCCGCATCGACAGTCCCAGCTGTACCGCGATCGCCTGGTCGGTGAGCCCGGCCAGCAGCAGCGACAGCAGGTGCAGGTCCTGCGGCGAGGGCTGGTCCGAGCTGATCTCCCGGATCTGGTTGCCGGGCGCCACCAGCAGCGGCGTCGCGGCGGCCCACATCTGCTCGAACAGGGCGACCAGGGCGTCGAGCAGCGCGCTCGGGTAGACGAGCAGCGCCGACGGCTCGGTGGCGGTGGCGGGCAGTACCGGGACCGCGGCGACCGCCCGGTCCACCATGACCATCTTCAGCGGCGTCTCGGCCACCACCCTGGCCTGCTCACCCAGCTCCACCGACAGCGCCAGCCGGAACGGGTCGCCGGGCATCTCCAGTACCTCGCGCGGGTAGATGATCCGCACGTCGATGCCCGCCTTCAGCGCTTCCATCTCGGCGACGTTGTCGGCCGCCGTGACCGCGAAGACGGGACTCTTCACGAAGCCGCAGAGTTCCCGGGACGCCCGACGCTGGATCTCCTGCACCCTCGGCCCGATGGCGTCGCCGAACAGCACCTCCACCACGTCGCCCGAGCCGTGCAGCGCGAGCTGGCTGCGGTACTCGCTGCTGAGCCGCTCCAGCGTCTCCTCGACGGCGGCGAGGTCCTGCTGGCGGCGGCGCAGCTCCGGACCGAACGCCAGATCCGGTGGGACGGCGCGGAACCGGTCCGGGTCCTCGGGCGTCCGGCTCGCCGCACCCCGCTGCTCCAGCGCGGACAGCGACGCGGTCACCTCGTCGAAGGCGCGGTCGAGGTGATCGGCGAGGTCCGACGCGGTGGCACCCGGCATCCGTAGCAGCAGGTGGTACGTGTGCCACTCGGACGCCGGCAATCCGACGGATTCCAGCACGCTTCGGTGCACCTCCCCGTAGCAGCGATCCGTTGACGTGTCCGGCCACGGCGCCGGTGCCGCCGGACTCCACCAACTGAGCAGGCATGATAAGCCGTGTTCCGGCCATCGGGGTACGGCCATGATCCGCCGGGCCGGACACCGGCCCCCCAATGCGGTCACGCACTGTGAACATGTTTCGCCAATGCAGGCAAATCGCGTCCGCCGCTGAGATCTCTGCCCAGCCCCTGTGTACCGCATGATCGTGGGCGGATAGGCTCGCGCCGGGCGCAGCTGGGCTGTTTCCCACCGGCTGTTCGTTTCAGGCAACAACAGAGTGTGACCATGGTGGTGGGGAGGGGCCGGTGACCGAACCGGGCGGCCAACCGGGCAGCCGCCGCTGGACCGGACGTTCCTACGCCCACCTGCTGCTGCCCGTCCCGTATCTGACCGGTCCGGCCGCCGAACTGTTCGACGAGGCCGTCGGCGCGGCCGACGACTGGTACCCGGTGGACGCCGACGCCGGCCTGCCCGAGCTGAGCCGGGCGTGGCGACGGCCGGAGCCGTCCGCGGACCGGCTCGTGCTGACCGTACTGGGCTGGTACCCGCTGCTGGTGACGATCGGAGTCGGCGGCACGCACCCGTCGCGCGGCACCCGGCCAGG